>CBDEJQ010000025.1:0-3310 GCA_965240135.1 uncultured Candidatus Saccharibacteria bacterium | reverse complement strand
ATCCAGCTTTGGAGAATTTTCTGCTCGTCTGAGTTGAACTTGCCTAGGACAAAATCTACGTCACCGACTTGGCGTCTGAGCAAATTATCTGTGCCAATACGAATATGCCAAAAGTCTGATCCGATGTGAGAATGCAGAGATTTCAATCCGTTGCTGCCCGCGTCTCGTCCGCCCTTGCGGGTTCGAATTTTACCAAAATCCAGTGCCGTGTCGTCGTGAATAATTAATAGATCGTCCAATGTCAATTTGTAAAAATCTAAGATTGCTCGAGCGGAAATTCCGACCTCGTTGTAAAAAGTAGTTGGCTTAACCAGCAGGATTTTTTCTCCAGAAATATTCAATTCGGCAATGTCAGCGGAGAACTTCGGTTTGTTCGAAAAGGTTTTTCCCTGCTCTGACGCAAATTTATCAATAGCCAAAAACCCAGCATTATGCCGCGTGTTTGTGTATTTTTCGCCTGGATTTCCCAACGCTAAGATGACTTTCATAGACTTAGTATATCACCTTGTGAAAATGACGTATAATAAGCATATGGCAAAACGTGACGATGATTTGGAATTTAGCATTAATGCGCCGTTTGATGATGGGCGAGCGATTATCGATAAAGTTCCGTTATATTTGGTGAATGGCTCGTTGGGCGCTGGGAAAACTAGTGTCCTTGAGTTCTTATTGCAACAAAGTGACTATAAGGGTTCTCGGGTGATTGAGAATGAATATGCTAATGAAAACGTTGACGGTTATCGTTTGGAAAAGTTGGCGGATATTGTGACGACTTTGGCTGGCGATTGTGTCTGTTGTTCGTCGAAGCATGCATTGACGCGAATGTTACTTGACTTTTGTCGCAATTCCCCCGCCCCAGTGTTTATCGAGGCTACTGGTGTGGCGCGAACGATGAATTTGGTCGAGAAATTGATTAATGCACAAATATTCAATAAGTACGAGTTGGCGCAGAGTTTTTATGTTATTGATGCGCATGAGATTTTACATGGAATTGAGCCGGCGCATGAAATTGAATTGCAAGCGGCGGATATGATTTTAGTGACCAAAGAAGATTTGCTAAGTGACGATGAGCGACTACGATATGAATCTAAGCTAAGTTCTCTGCCTTACGGAAAAATATTGAGTGCGCCACGAGGCAGATTTGATATCAATAAAATGACGACGCCGTCTGGTTTGTTGGCGTTTTTTGATACATACGATGGCGAGCTGGTCGTGCCGGATAATCCGACGTATGCTGTGCTGGATGTTTCTGGTATGAAAATTGCTGCGGCGACTCTGGAAAAAATTTGGCCGGAACTTTTTGACGCTTATAAACTCAGGCGAATGAAGGGCTGTTTTATTGATGATAATGGCGCACGGCATCATTTGGAGGCGACGGAAAATCAGATTCAAATAGCTAATTCTGCGGCGGAAGAGTCAGCAAAAATTGTGCTAATTGGTGAACGTGCGGACGAAATTACGCGTGAAGTTTTGTCGGCGCAATTGATGATGTTTGAATAAAAGTTCGCTTTCGTCGTTTCCGACTCATCAGCATAGACACGCATCTATGGAGCGAACTGACAAGCAGGAGAATATGTACGACGGAGAGAACCGCCAAGTATTCTCGGCGGATGTCAGTTCGGCGGCCGTCAATTGTTCGACGGCGTTAGCCCGCAGGTGCCGGTGGGCTCCTGCTGCGTTAATTCAATGGTCTCAATGTTCCAGAAGCGTGAGAGTGCCGGAACTCGGTAACCAAACGACTTGATCCTGTAGACTTTGCCTGGCTCAATTCTGCCGTAGATATCGGCGCTATTAAACCTATGCCCGTTAGACCCATAGTAATCTGTAACCGTGTACACTTGTCCTGAAGTGTACACTCTGTACTGATGGGAGATGCTATCGCCGCTCCCTACCGTGGCTACTTCTTTGCTGCAGACGGTGACGACTTCTTCGTGCCAGTTCCCCTGCTCCACTGATGTGTGGCAGGCTTTAAACCCGAAGTAGATAGCAAAAACTACGATGAAGACAAGGACGCACTCCTTTACGTCAATCTCACTACTACGACTGCTCATGGCTGACCTTTCTCCTCACCCGGACGGGAATGTCCGTGTTTTATAAAAAACACTGCTCTTACATCCGAATGACGTGTGAGCAAGATGAGGTTTCACGACACTATTTTGCTTCCGCTAAAATAACGCCATAAAATCTCACCTTGCTTTATTCTCAACTGCTTGTCAAAGTGCGCTTTCGGACGAGGAATAAATTTCAACTTGTCAACGAAAGCTGATATTATTTATACCACACATGAGTAAAAATGTCAATAGAATAAAAAACAGCCCCAGTTGGGGCTTAATAATTTCCAATGAATAGTGACCAAGCAGATGAAGATGTACTAAGACGTGTCAGAAGACGACGCCTTAGAGTTTTTAGGAATCATCCTGCTCATCACTATTCAGTAATAACTTACCGTGTTAATAACGGTGAGTTATCCGGCGGCTAGAGCCCCTCTGCTCTCGCTAGAGATGAAGGCGAGGGCACAAATCTCTCGTTCGCGAGACCTTTCACTTTGTGTGAACTCAGCAAAATCCCGTCCTTATACTTATGGACAGCGGCGGTTACTCGCGTGTTGCCATTTTTGAAGGGTTTCTTGCTCAGTTCCATTATTTCATAGTGAACGTCGTCCGCACCAGGAGACAAAATCACACTGCCCTCTTTAAGGTCTCCCATTTTAGGGAATGCCTTACTTAGAGGAACAGTGACAGTTATTTCGCCTCCATGGCGATTATAACTGAAATTGTTACGATCATCGCTCCGGATTTCTACATGTTCTGGCGTGAGCAAGGCAGAAAACTTATCACATTTTATGGTGAGATCACCGCAGTCTATCTTATATTCGTACAGTCCATTTTCAGGATTCTGTGATGGAACGAATCTGGAAGACTCCAAGCGAGCAATAAACTCGTTGCCATAGGTAGTAATTTTCTGACCGTTGGGAATCTCCTCTAGGCATGATACTACCCCCTCTAAGGCGCGTACAGTTGAGCAGTCATCACCGGTTCGCCACACGATGGTGGCAGGTCCCACGCAGACAGTAACCGTGGTGTTGCTACCGATGTTGCAGCCAACCTTGTCAAAAAGTGCCATTTTTTGACACTCCTTCCTGTTTTCTCGCGGCGGGAATCGCCATCTTTGCTTTTTGGCAAATAATCATGCGTGCATATGATCAAGCATGAAACGAGATTTCAATTGTCAATTACATCTTCTATCAACAACTAAAACCTCGCTTCATGCTTAAGTTTCGTCTTAATCTTATAATCTTACATCTGCTTGT
>CBDEJQ010000024.1:0-1523 GCA_965240135.1 uncultured Candidatus Saccharibacteria bacterium | reverse complement strand
GTTATATGCAGGAAAGTTTAGATGAATAATACCCGTAGAACGTTTTTATATCAAAACACGCTCTACGGGGAGGATTAATCCATATGCGCCTACTAGAATATGAAGCCAAAAACCTACTGTCAGCGTGTGGAATGCCGATACCGCGCGGCAAAGTTTTCGCTATTAATGAATCGCAAACTATCGCTGCGCCGATCGTTTTGAAATCGCAGGTTCCCATCGGCGGGCGCGGCAAACTTGGCGGCGTGCAAATAGTCCGTCGGCAGTCAGCTATAGAATCTACTGCCCGAAAAATGTTCAATCTTGAAATCAAGGGATTTTTGCCGTCAAAATTGCTAGCCGAAGAAATCCTCGATATTAGCCGCGAATTTTATTTTTCGTTAAATATTAATCGCCAAACCGCCGCCGTTGAACTGCTTGCCCATACTGGCGGCGGTGTCGAAATTGAAAACCAAGATACTGCAGCCTTTTTTCGGCGCGATATTGCCAATAAAAAATTCGGCTCTTTAGCTGACGAGCTCGCTGATTATCTCGATATTGCTGACAAAGCGTTCTTGCTGCAAGATATTATTGAAAATGCTTATCGTTGTTTTATTGACAATGATTGCTTGTTACTAGAGATTAACCCGCTAGTACTCACTTCTGACGGTAAGTTAATCGCTAGCGATGCTAAAATTACCGTTGACGATGCAGCTGCTTTTCGCCACTTGGATTGGCAATTCGAAGACAACTCTACCGAACACAATTTCGTCATACTTAATTGTGACGGCGCGGTTGCTACAATCGCCAATGGCGCCGGGCTCGCCATGGCAACGGTCGATGCAGTCACAGCAAGTGGTTTGGTACCAGCTAATTTCCTTGATATCGGTGGTACAGCTACTTCTGATAAAATCCTCGATTGCTTCCGTCAAATTACTACTCTCGATAATATCAACGTGATTATCATTAATATTTTCGGCGGTATTGTCCGCTGCGATGAGGTGGCCCGAGCCATTATCAATGCCCAGCGGCAAATTTCTGACCTACCAAAACTCGCCATTCGCCTATCTGGCAACCACGAAGCTGAAGCCTGCCAACTGCTAGCACAATACAATCTACCGCTATTCGACAGTTTAGAAGCAATTCTAGAGGACATCTCATGACACCGCAGCTTTTCACTGGCAAAAATGTCATAATTCAGGGAATCACTGGAAAAAACGGCCGGTTTCACGCGCAAAATATGCTTAATTACAAAACGCATATCGTCGCTGGTACCTCGCCTAATCAATCCGTTTCTGAAGTTCACGGCGTACCAGTTTTCCGAACAATTAGCGATATCAAAAAACGTTTTGCCATTGATATTTCCGTGATTTTTGTGCCAGCGCCGTACGCCAAAGCCGCTATTTTAGAGGCTATTCAGGCGCAAATCCCGCTTATCATCTGCATCACCGAGGGTGTACCAGTACATGATATGCTTGAGATTAAGCAAAAATTGCGCCGCAGCCATTCAGTCTTGATCGGTCCAAACTGCCCCGGCGTGTTATTAC
>CBDEJQ010000023.1:0-1579 GCA_965240135.1 uncultured Candidatus Saccharibacteria bacterium | reverse complement strand
GTCTTATAGTTATTAATATATTCGTCAGCAGTGCCTTCGTTAGTCATGAAAATATCGGCGTATGGTGCAATCGCGTCGGTGATGTGCGTACCAGGATTGGCGACGACTAACTTGTTGCCGTAGGTGCTTTTCGTGTAGTTGTATAATTCTGCCATGTAAGCCGTTGCCCCGTTATTTCTGGATGATATCTCGTCGAAGTAAAAACCGTGAACTTTATCTGCTCCGTAAAGTTCAATGAACTTAGCCATGGCGGCTTTAACTTCGGCAATCGGGCGAGTTTGATGAATAGTGCGGATGTAAGCGACAGTTTTGAAACCAAGCTCGGCGTTCTTTTTTAGCAGTCGCACATAGCCTGGGTCGAGCTTGGCGTCAGGACTGCCGTCTGCCATGATGAGTGTATACGGGATTTTGCTGCTGCCTGCTGTATGAACCGCTTTCCAGTAGCCAGAGAACTCGCTGTCGCCAGCCTCAGCGAGCGGATAAACGTACGATAACATAAAAACCGATTGAGCATTGACTGCAGTATAGGTACTAGTATTTGTTTTATTGACCATGCCAGCGACAGCGTTGCCAAGAGAAACGGTGTAGGTCTTACCCTTGCCGCCAGTGCCGGCATTGGTATCAACGTAGAATTTGGCGCTGGTTTCTCCGGCTTTAATAACCACTCGCTGGCTATCCCAACGGACGTTGAGATTGTTCGGATTGCTAGTATTGTGCGTGATTTTGATATCCGCGCTAACATCGGTACTGGCTGCTTTGTCTAAAGTTGCCGTGTAAACAGCGGTTTCGCCTTCTTTGACGCTGGCTGGCCCATGAAGGGTAATTTTTGGCGCAGTCGCAGCAGGACTGATTATTCCCGCGCCAGTGCCGCCGCCTGAATTATCGACGACCGACCCGCTAAATCCGCTGGTGACGCTCTCTTTATGTCCTTTTTTGTCGGTGTAACTGGCTTGAACTATGACTTGCATACCGAGGTGGTCTTTGGTTTGCGCGAGAGTTTTGCCAGTTCCCAAGAATTTGCCGTAAAATTCGTACCATCGGTAAGTAATACCGCTCTCTGGTACGCCATCGGCATCGGTAATGTGAGCGGTGAATATTTGTCCGACTCGGTTTATTCCGTCGACAGTAATACTGCCAGGTCTGTTGCCTGATGTGGTATTACTAACAGCTGCCGTAGTTGGACTAACTAAATCTTTCATCGCGTTTTTGCCGTCAGCATGAGTTGTTTTGACGGTGATTTTTTTGCCAGCTTCGGCTGGTGGCAACTTGTACGAGAAATAGCTGGCGCCAGGAATAGCCGCGCCGTCAGCAAACCACTGGTAGTGCCGTATACCGCCGTCTTTCAACCCGTCAGGATCGTCGATTTGCGCGATTAGGGTTGAGCCGACTTCTGCTGCGCCGACGATTTTTACAGCTGCTTGTGCAGGCTCGGGCGTTGGCTTAGGCGGCTTGGACGGATTGGGCGGTGTAGTCGGTTTGTTATTGTCGGGCTTAGTGGACGGAGTATTCGCAGGTTGATGGTTAGCAGCATTGTGAATTGACGGTCTGCCCGGCGACGCTATTTGGCGGTAATGATAAG
>CBDEJQ010000022.1:0-25085 GCA_965240135.1 uncultured Candidatus Saccharibacteria bacterium | reverse complement strand
GGATATAACAATTACAAACATACAAGCAAGGCAAATTTTAGATTCGCGTGGAAATCCGACGGTCGAGGCGGACGTGACTTTGAGTGACGGTTCGTTTGGGCGTGCGGCTGTTCCGTCTGGCGCAAGCACTGGCTCTTTCGAGGCTGTTGAGCTTCGGGACGGCGAGTTGGCGTTCGGCGGTAAAGGTGTTCTTCGTGCGGTCGAAAATGTCAATAGTGAGATTGCGCAGGCTTTGAAGGGCTCTAATCCGTTCGACCAGGCCGCAATTGATGAAAAAATGAAGAGTCTGGACGGTACGCCGAATAAGGCACGTTTGGGTGCGAATGCGATTTTGGCTGTGTCGCTGGCTGTGGCGAAAGCTGCTGCTAAGTCGCGTGGCGTGGAGTTGTATCAATATGTCAATAGCTTGGCTGGAAATCCTACAATGTGCTTGCCGATGCCGATGATCAACGTGATGAACGGCGGTCAGCATGCGCTCGGTGCGACTGATTTTCAGGAATATATGATTATTCCAACTAGTGCGGCAACTTTTGCGGACGCGGTTCGAATGAGCGCGGAAGTTTTCCATGCGTTGGCAAAAATCCTGAAAGACGAAGGTTATCCTACGACGGTTGGCGATGAGGGCGGCTATGCACCTCATGTCAGGAATGGTAATATGGAGCCTATTTTGTTGCTATCTCGCGCCATCGAGCAGGCTGGCTATAAATTAGGCGTGGACTTTGGTTTTGCGCTAGACGTTGCAGCGAGCGAGCTTTACAAGGACGGCAAATACAACTTGGCGACTGAACATCGAATTCTGTCGGCTGATGAAATGATTCGCACGTATAAAGCACTGCTGGAACGCGTCCCTGTTCTCTCGATTGAAGATGGATTGAACGAAGAAGCTTGGGAAGATTGGGAAAAAATGACGGCTGATTTGGGCAATTTTGCGCAATTGGTTGGCGACGATCTTTTGGTGACGAATGTCGAGCGATTGAAGCGCGGAATTGAAGAAAAGGCTGGCAATGCGATCTTAATCAAGCCGAACCAAATTGGTACATTGACTGAGACGATTCAAGCTGTTTTGATGGCGAAGAATGCTGGCTGGAATACAGTGATGAGCCACCGATCTGGTGAGACGGAGGACGTAACGATTTCTCACTTGGCGGTCGGTTTGGGTACGGGTCAAATTAAGACCGGCTCGATGTCGCGTTCAGAGCGAATTGCTAAGTACAACGAGCTGCTGAGAATTGCGGAAAAGCGTCCAGATTTGGAGATTGCACATCCGTTTGTGAAGTAACTCGCGCAAAAAGACTTCCCCGTAATTCAGAGGAAGTCTTTTTTATTTGGCGATTTTTTGACAATTATTCGAGGATTATCTTCTTAAAAACTCAATTTCCCCGCCCTCGTTGATTCGGATAATTTGCGACGGTTGAGCGTCGGCGGTTTCTCCAGAATCGACATAAATCGGCACTAATTCGTGGAAATAATTTATCGCTTCGGTGACGTTCTTTGCCGGTTCTTCTCCTGATGGATTTGCACTGGGCGCGACCAAAAGACCGACGGTTCGAATTAACTCTGCCAACGGAGATTCTGGCACGACTCTGAATGCTAATGTCTCGCCGTTCCTCGGAAGATGTGGCAGAAAATCAGGACTCACTTTAGTGACGATTGTTGTTGGTCTATTTTTGGAGATTTCTTGATATTTGCGTTTGATCGACGGCGCAAGATTAGGAATGTCGTCAATATTTGCAACTAAAATAATGACTGGATTATCCAAGGGGCGCCGCTTAACTTCGTATAATTTCTCGACGGCTTTTTTTGAATTGGCAGCGGCTAATATTCCGTAAATCGTGTCAGTTTTGGCAATTATCAATTGCTCGTTCTGAAGCGCGGAAATTACACTGTCATCTAAAATATTCTTCACAATCATTTATTACATCTTCCCATAAAATAACCCCGAGAAGTCCGGGGCTATTTGCTAAAAGCTCTGTAGACTAGTCGACGACTTCAACGCCCATTGAGCGTGCTGATCCGGCGATAACTTTCATCGCGCCTTCAATGTCGATTGCGTTCAATTGATCTTTTTTCGCCTCAGCGATTTCTTGCAATTGTGCGCGAGTAATCTTACCGACCTTGTCTGAGTGTGGCTTGCCACTACCCTTTTGGATTCCAGCTTTTTCACGAATCATATCGTCAACTGGCTGACCAAGTGAGTTCCAAGTAAATGTTCGGTCTTCGTAAACTTGAATGTGAACAATTACGTCCTTGCCCATCATGTCTTTTGTAGCGTCATTGAATGGATTGATAAAGTCCATCATGTTTAGTCCCCACTGACCAAGCGTTGATCCCACTGGAGGACCTGCTGTTGCTCGACCGGCTGGAATGCGTAATTTCAAATTACCAATAATTTTCTTTGCCATAGTTCTTCCTTATAGTTTGTAGTGCGTAACTCGAATATTATATCGAAAAATGCTTAAAATTGCAAGCTAAACTTTTTTAACCTGCAGGGCGTCCAACTCGACTGGAGTGTCGCGACCAAACATACTGACCATAACCTTCAAAGTACCCTTAGACGCGTCAATTTCGCTCACGGCGCCATCAAAGCCCTTGAATGGACCGTCGATAATTGAAACAACTTCGCCCTCTGAGAAGTCAATCTGATGCTTTGGCTCCTCAACGCCCATTCGCTTCTTAATCTTCGCAATTTCTTTTTCAGAAACTGGAGTTGGCGTAGTATCGGCACCCACAAATCCTGTAACGCCTGGCGTGTTGCGGATAATGTACCAAGTTTCGTCGGTCAATTTCATCTCAACCAAGACATAGCCCTGGAAGATCTTAGCTTCAACAATTTTACGCTTACCGTTGCGAATTTGAATTTGCTTTTCTTTTGGCACGATAACGTCAAAAATCTTATCAGCCATATCAACGCCGTTGATTCGTTGGCGAATTGATTCGGCAACTTTTTCTTCGTAGCCAGAATAGGTATGAATTGCATACCATTGCTTACTGTCGTCATATCGTTTTGAACTCATAATCTCTCCTTTACTTCAAAATTTGGTTAAAGCCCCAGTTGAATGCGGCGTCAAGTAATAAAATCAGAACGACAAACACAAAGGTGAAGATAAGCACGGCCGCTGTCATTGCCCAAGTTGCTGAGCGGGTTGGCCAGCGAACTAGCTTCAGCTCTTCCCAAGCGCCCTTAAAATATCCAATCAATCCACCTTTTTCGTCAGACTTTTTAGATGCTTTTGTGGTGATTTTTGTTGGTTTATTGATTTTTTTCGCTACAGCTTTTTCTTTTTTTGGTGCGTCGTCGGTAGCCTTGATTCGACGAACCGTAGTTTTGCTGCTTGCCTTGCCTTTCTGTGCCATATTTTCTCCCAATTTAAAAAGTCTGTTTTTCACAGACTGTCAATAGCCATTGTAACTCATCCGAGTCAAAAAAACAAGTTGACCGAATATTATTTGTCATTATTTTTGAACTCTTTTAGCTTGAACCCGAACATCGAGCCGTGATTTAATCGGCTTTCTACCTCAATTTTACAGCCCAATTTCTTTGCCAACTTAGCGGAAACGTATAGACCTAATCCCGTGCCTTTCGTCTCGCGGGTTCTATAATCTTCTGCGCGGTAAAACTTGTCGAAAATTTTTGCTATGTCAGCTTTGCTAATGCCAATTCCCGTGTCAATAACCTTGAAGGTGATTTCGCCAGATTTATTTTTCTTGATTGATAAAGTTATGGAGCCTTTTTGTGTATATCGAATGGCGTTGGTGATGAAGTTTTGGAGAATTTCCTCCAGATATAGACGAGAAACTTTAACCACGCCAAGTCGTCCGCCGATATCCAAATTGAAAGCCAAACCTTTTTCTCCCGCCTGAGGTGAATATTCGGAATTTATCTGAGCCGCCAACTCTGTCACGTCGATTATTTCTGTTTCATCAGCCACACCTCGCTCTGCGCGTGATAACGTACTGAGGTCGTTGATCATTCGCGCTAAGAATAAAATTTGCTTATGAGATTCGTCAATGGCTTCGGGAATTTTACTAGTCATTTTACGCTCGATCAGCAATTTGGCGTTACTCAGCGAACCTTCAGCAATAGCAATTGGCGTGCGCAATTCGTGACTAACTACGCTAATAAACTCATCGCGCTCCTCCTCGAGACTCTTCGTCTTCGTAATGTCGCGCAAAATAAGCACATATCCGTCCGGCGTCATCTTGTCGCCGCCTTGAACTGGCGCAAGCGTAACTTCCAGGCGAATATAATCTCCATCTTCGATTTTCATCAGAACATCGTCGCGCTGGCGAATTGCGGAAGACTTGGCGAGTTCCTTAAAAATGTCAATCGGCTTTTTATCTGTCGTTTCAAGGTTCAGCACTTGACTGATATGTTCGCCGTTAATTCCGCTGTTCGTGTCAATCAAATTAAGCGCCGCAGAATTGTACGTATTGATAATTCCGTGTTCGTCCGTACTGAGAATTGCGTCGGTAATATTATTAATAAGCGTGATCATTCTTTGATGTTCACTAAGGCTCTTTTTATCATTTTTACAATCAGATTTATCGCTAATTTCCGACAATATTTTATGTAAAACAATAGCTATAACACCTAAAACAACACTCAGAGTGATCAATAGAAAAATTAGCGCCCACATAGCTAAAGTATAACATAAGCATATGCGTTTCTATATGTATGGCGAATATTTTTTCAATTCATTTCGGTGGATTTTATAATGCGGGTCAAATTTGGCAACTTCATCCCAGAATTTCGTCGAGTGATTCATATGCCTAGTGTGACATAATTCGTGGATGATTACGTAATCAATCAGCTCAAATGGCAAGTTCATCATCCCGATATTCAAGCTAATCGTTCCAGATGAAGAGCAGCTTCCCCAGCGACTTGATGAGTGTGTGATTTTACTCCGAGCAAAAGAAAAGCCGTGTTCTTTCGCTAAAAATGATAATCGTCTTGGTAAATACGACTTGGCTTCTTTTCTGAGAGCTGCCAGAATTTTACTGCGGATAAGTTGTTGATTTGCGGCCGATTCGACGGATTCTGCCTCGTTGATTTCTGCTAATATCTGCGTCCCGACGATTTTTACGCTCGAATGTTTCGCGGTCGTTTGTATCAATAAATGATGACTTTTGCCAATTTGCTGGTTCTTCGTGTAAGAAAGTTTTTCTCTGTATTTAGAAACTAATTCGCGGATTTGCTTTCGGGAGGTTTTAATCAATGCCTTTGCGGCTAACAGCGGCGCATATGGCGGCATTGTGATTTGTATTCGTCCGTCTGGTGCAATTTTTAAACTAACAGTCTTCGCTAAGCTGCGTTTTTTAACGACAATTTCTCCGAATTCTTCGTCGGTAATAATTGCCATAACTAACCTATGCTAATGCGATTTCCAGCAATTGGGCGGCGTGGAGCTTCTGGGCGACTGGCGCCAATTTGCTTAAGAACAGTACGAGCTTGGCTACTTAAGGTGTGTCGACCGCTGATCACGACGTAAGACTCACTGCTGTGTGGAGCTGAAAACTGCTTCAATCGTCGCTCGAAAGATTCGTCATTTCCGCCATAAGTCTTTATCCAGCGATGTTTGGCTGTGGCGGGATCGGTTTGCACCCAAACAAATAGGACTTTATATCCATATTCCCTGGCAAGGCGATTGATGCGCATACGATTCGTGCGCTGATCGGTCGATCCGTCCAAAATAACAGTTTGTTTAGTCTTCAAAAATTCTTCCAAAAGCGACAATGTTGCGTCAGAAATGGTCTTTGTATTGTCCGTAAAAACTTCAAATTGTCGAGAACTTACCACTGGAGAATTGAAAATCTTCGCAAATTCTACGGCGAATTGTGTCTTCCCTGAACCTGGCGCACCAACCATGGCGATAATATGCGGAAGTGAAGGTGATAAAGGTTTCATATTGAGAAATTATAGCAGATTTTTAACTAATAAAAAAGATTCCCTTTCCAGCGAGAATCTTGGCAGGAGTGGAGGGACTCGAACCCCCGACACCTGGTTTTGGAGACCAGTGCTCTAGCCACCTGAGCTACACTCCTATAGCAACCATTTTATCACGAATTAGCTTTGTCGCAAATGTTAAAATTGTGAAAAATAAAAACTCGTGAAAAAGGTCCCAAAATCCCTTGAAAAAACATAAGCGTAGTTCTACAATTAACTCAGAGATGAAAATTTTAATGCTTGGGTGGGAACTTCCTCCGCACAACAGTGGCGGACTTGGCGTTGCTTGCTATCAGATGTCGAAGGCGCTTGCTTCGGAGGGCGTTGATATCGACTTTATTATCCCCTACACCGCCGAGCATCCTGGAATTGACTATATGAATATCTATTCAGCTACTCCTTTGCCGCCGAATTATCACGATTTGGGCGCGTATAATAACGGTTCGGAGGAAGATCGTGAAAACGCTAAGGATGAATATGGTCTTTCGCCGATGCGTGCTGTGCAGAGGCGTTACGGCAAATACGTTCGGAAGTTTGTGAAAAATCATCAGCCCGACGCGATTCACGCGCATGATTGGTTGACGATGGAAGCTGGAATAATTGCTAAGGAAATGACGGGCGCGCCGCTAATTGTGCATGTTCACGCGACGGAATTTGACCGTTCTGGCGAGCAGTCAGGAAATCCTCTGGTTCACGAAATTGAGCAACAAGGCTTGTTGATGGCTGATCGGATAATCGCCGTTAGCGAGATTACGAAGGAAATAATTGTTAAGAATTATCACATTCCGCCAGAGAAAATTGAGGTGGTTTATAACGCGATTGATTTGGCTGATTTGCCGCCACACGAGTACGACGCCAGCACTTACAGATATTTGGAGGAGCTGAAAAAGGACGGCTATACGGTTGTTGGCGCGTTGACGCGACTCACGGTTCAGAAGGGTTTGACGTATTTTGTGCGAGCTGCAGCGAAGGCGCTTGATAAATATGAGAAGATTGTTTTTGTTTTATCTGGAAATGGCGAGCAAAGAGACGAACTGATTGAACTGGCGGCAGATTTAGGGATTAGCGATAAGATGATTTTTACGGGATTTGTGCGCGGAAAACAGTGGCGAGATATTTACTGTTTGATTGATGTTTTTGTGATGAGTTCAGTTTCTGAGCCATTTGGTCTGACCGCACTGGAGGCAGCTCATCACGATACTGCACTACTTATTAGTCGTCAATCTGGCGTCGGCGAGGTTCTGAACAATATTATGCGGTTTGACTATTGGGATGTGAATAAATTGGCGGATGAAATTGTTAATATCGCTGAATCGCCTGCCCTACAGAAATCTTTGAAGAAAAACGTTAAGAATGAATACGCGAGAATTTCTTGGCAGGACGCCGCTAGAAAATGTCTGAAACTGTACAAAGGAGCGCTGGTATGAATAAAAATAAAGGAATAGTTTTATATCTACACGTACACCAACCGTGGCGAATACGCGAGTATAGTATATTTGACGTGGCCTGGAAGCATAATTATTTCTCTGGCGGTCAAAATCCAGATCAGGACAATCAAAAAATATTCCAAAAAGTTGCAGAAAAGTCGTATTTGCCGATGAATGCTTTGCTTGAAAAATTATTGAAAAAATATCCTGATTTTAAGATTTCACTGAGTTTTAGCGGAACGTTTTTAGAGCAAGCCGAAAGGTTTAATCCTGAAGTTTTGGAAAGTTTCAAGCGCTTGGTAAAGACTGGTCAAGTAGAAATATTATCAAGTCCGTATCATCACAGTCTGGCGTTTTTCTATTCGCGCAAGGAGTTCGAGCGTCAAGTTGAGCTTCACCGTTGGAAGATTCGTGAGATTTTTGGTGCGGAAACGCGAGTTTTGGCAAATACAGAGTTGGCGTATAGCGATGACTTGGCAAAATGGGCTGAGCAGGATGGTTTTAAGGGTGTGTTGGCTGAAGGCTGGGATCCGATTCTGAATTGGCGCAGTCCGAATTATGTATATCGCCCGAGAGGCACGAAGAAAATTGGATTACTGCTTAAGAATTATCGATTGAGCGATGATTTGGCGTTTAGGTTTAGCGATCGAAAATGGAATGAATGGCCGTTGACTGCGGATAAGTTTAACACGTGGGTGGAAGATTCTGTCCGTTACGCGCCACTACTTAATTTGTTTATGGACTATGAAACTTTCGGTGAACATCAATGGGCAGAATCTGGGATTTTCGGCTTCTTTGAGGACTTTGTTGATAAATGGTTGAGTGCTAATGGTAATACTTTCTACACCGTTAGTGAAGCACTAGACGCGAATGCGCCTGCCGGTGAAATAAGTATGCCGTCGCCTGTAACGTGGGCGGACGCTGAGCGGGATTTGACGGCTTGGAATGGAAATAGCCTGCAGAAAGAAGCTTTGCGATATGTCTATGAGCTTGAAGACGAGGTCTTGAATAGTAAAGACGAAGGTTTAATTAGCGATTGGCGAAAATTGCAAACTTCAGACCATTCCTATTACATGGGAACGAAGAATTTTACCGATGGCGACGTCCACGCTTACTTTAGCCCGTATGATTCGCCATACGACGCTTTTCTTTACTATATGAATGCCATTCGTGATATGAAGTCTCGATTGAGGAAATAGTCAGACATTATTGCCAAATAAAAACTCCCTCTTAACGTGAGGGAGCTTCTGTATAATCCTGTTAAATTAGCTTTTACGAGCTTTAACTTCGTTGCGACCAAGGTTTTTCTTAGTCTCAGTGTAAGTAGCGTGTTGCTTTGCAATTGGGTCGTACTTACGTAGTGTCAATTTACCCTGACCTTTTGTGGTACGGTTCTGGGTGTTAACAGTAGTATAGTAAGTTCGGTGGTTGCTCAAGTTACTCACCAAACCAATCAGCTTTCGTTTCGTATTCTTCTTTGCCATCTCTTTACTCGTTAGATTTTATAAAACGTCTTGACTAATTATAGCATGGGTGAAGTGAAAATGCTAGTACCATATCAGATTTTTTATTAAGATTATGTCGTTCAGCTAAGTTTTTGGCGGTGTTTTATAGTATAATTATCAGAAAGGTTATTCACTAGCAGTTGCGGAGGATGTTTATGGATGATGATAAAAAGATGATAAAAACGACAAAAAGGATTTATCCCCAAATATATTCTTATATTTTGCCAGATCTTCCAGCTAATAAAGGCTGGCAAAAAGTCGGATATACAGAACGTAAAGACGTTGATTCGCGAATATTAGAACAGACTAAGACTGCAGCTGTAAAATTGCGATATGAGAAATTGTGGAGCGCTAGCTCTTTTTCTAACGCAACTCACGAATTCTTTAAGGATAAAGATCTTCATAAATATTACGTAAAGAATGGAATCAAGAAGAGTAAAAAGCAGGACGATGGCGGATTAGGCGAGGAATGGTTTTACTTCAATGGTACGCCAGAAAAATCTAAAGAATTATTTGATGATTATGTTAATGGCAATTTATTCAGTCGATCTTCCGAGAAAAGTCCGTATAAGTTGAGAAAGGAGCAAGAGCGTGCTGTTTCTCAAACCCTTTCTTATGCAGAATCTCACCAGACTACAGATTTTTCTTCGCCAAATAAAGAAGCAGAATTTTTATGGAATGCAAAACCGCGTTTTGGTAAAACTCTCTCTTCTTACGATTTTGCGAAAAAATTCAATGCTAAGAATGTTTTGATAGTTACTAATCGCCCAGCAATTGCCAATTCGTGGTTTGATGATTTCGATAAATTCATTGATGGATATTATTTTATTTCGACGGCAGATTCTTTAAAAGAACGCGAAACCTTATCTAGGGAGGAGTTCCTTAATAAGGCTAATTCATCAAGTGAGGATAAACAGATAACTTTCTTAAGTCTACAGGACTTAAAGGGTGGCAAGGTTTTTGGTGGACCGCACAACAAATTAAAATGGGTGGCGGATCTTAAATGGGATTTGTTGATTATAGATGAGGCTCATGAGGGTGTTGATACAGACAGAACTAATGAAGCTTTTGGAAAAATTAAGCGCAGGTTTACGCTGCATTTATCTGGAACGCCTTTTAAGGCAATAGCGGATGGACATTTTAAAGACAATCAGATATTCAACTGGACTTATATTGATGAGCAAAAAGCTAAGCAGGAAGAATTGAAAAATCTGGACGATTCGGGTGATCATGTTAATTTGCCGGATATGAGATTGTTTACCTACAAGATGTCCGATATTATATCTGATCGGCTTGAAAAAGGCATGGAGATGGATGATGAAAATATCGATTATGCTTTTGAGTTGAATGAAATGTTTGCAACAGACGCAAGCGGCAAGTTTATTCATGAGAATGATATTTCAACGTTCTTAAATCAATTAACTTCAAATGAAAAATATCCATTCTCAACCCCTGAATTAAGAGATCAATTAAAACACACGTTTTGGTTAGTAGGAAACCGTGTTGCTTCAGCGATGGCTATGGAGAAAATGTTGCGTCATCACCCAGTATTTAGTGAATATAAAATAGTGCTTGCCGCGGGCAATGGAAGGTCTTCTCAGCCTGACAATAATTCATCTGAAGATGAAATGAAGGATACTGCAGCTAACGAGAAAGCTCTGAGTAGGGTTAAAAAGGCTATTAAGGAGAATGATCGCACCATAACCTTATCTGTCGGGCAATTGACAGCTGGAGTTACCATTAAAGAATGGTCTGCTGTGCTTATGCTGTCTGATATTAAATCTGAGTCGTTGTACATGCAGGCAATATTCCGTTCTCAGAACCCGTATGAATTTATAGATAATAACGGTAACCTCTGTCGTAAAAAGTCGGCTTACGTCTTTGATTTCTCGCCGAATCGTGTGCTTAAAGTTTATGACAAGTTTGCCAACAGTCTATTGGCGGACGTAGCGAGAGGTGAAGCTACAGAAAAAATCAGAGAGCAGAACGTAGCAGAACTGCTGAACTACTTCCCTGTCTTGGCGGAAGATGAATCTGGTAAGATGATCGAATTGGACGCAGAGCAAGTTTTGACCTTCCCTAAAGCCATCGTCGCAAAGGAGATTGTGAACCGTGGTTTTGTTACTAATTTGTTATTTGTAAACATTAACAACGTCTTCAATATTCCTTCTGAGGTGATTGCGGCGCTGAATAAGGCTCATTCAACTAGCGACACTGATAAGCAGACTAAAAGCGAAGAAGTTCAACACGACCCAGATCGTAAGAAGAATCGAGATCACAGAATATCTGTAAATAAGGATAAACTGCTCGGTAATAAGGTTTACACTTCAAGAATGCAGGATATTGTGTTGTCTGCGGTTGATTCGGATATGGAGGCAGATGAGATCGTTGAAAAAATTACTGCTGACTGTATGCCTGAAATATCTGAGCTCCTTGGGAAATATAAAGATTCCTATTCTCCTTCAAAGACAGAGCTTGACAGTATTAAAAATGGGCTCCGTGAAAAGGTCAAAGAAGCGGCAGAAGAGTTTGTGTCTGGCGATATAGCAGACAGAATAGCTCAGGATAAGCTAGCGGATAGCCTGGCGAATATCATTGAGAAAGATCTCCCTAACGATACCGTCATTCGTGAAGAGGAAGATAATTACGAAAAAGAAGAAAAGTCTGAAATGGACCAAATTAGGAGGAAATTGCGTACATTTACTCGTGCTATTCCTTCATTCATTATGGCTGCCAGTACAGATGTAGATAAAATCACATTGGATAACATCGAAGACACCGTATCTGACAAGGATTTTGAGGAATTATTTACAGAAAAAGACAGCGAACCATTTACAAAAGACGATTTCCGTAAAATTCGCGGCCCATGGACAAATCCAGAAACCGGCGAAACATTTGAAGGATTTTTTGATCGCTACACATTTAACGCTGCCATTCGAGAATTTGAGGAGAAGCGACAGGAAATTGCGGATTACCTCTCCCCTGGCGCCAAAGAAGACATTTTCTCTTACATTCGCCCATTAAAAACAAATCAGATTTTTACGCCAAGGGGAGTTGTAAATAAAATGCTTGATTTGTTGGAAGAAAATAATCCTGGCATATTTGAAGATCCAAACGCGACATTTGCGGATTTATATGTAAAGAGTGGTCTATACCTTACAGAAATAGCAAAGAGGTTAAACAGAGGACTTGAGAGTAAAATACCAGACACGTCGGAAAGAGTGAAACGCATTCTTGAGAAACAGCTTTATGGGTTTGCGCCAACGAATATTATCTACAATATCGCACGCAAGTACATTTATGGAACATTTTCAGGCATTGATGATAGCAATCTTAAGCAATTAGATTTAACTGACGCGTTTAAAAAGGGAGAGACATTAAACATGAAATTTACAGCAGTAGTTGGCAATCCGCCATATCAGGATGAAACTATTGGATATAACAAGACTTTTGCGCCGCAGATTTACCATAAGTTCTTGGATGCCTCTTATCGAATTGCTGATAAGGCTATCTTAATCCATCCAGCACGCTTCTTATTCAACGCAGGAAGTACACCTAAAGATTGGAACGCTAAAATGCTTAAAGATGAACACTTTAAAATCTTGTATTATACACCAAAGAGTAGCGATGTATTTTCGAATACTGATATTAAAGGTGGTGTTGCAATAAGTTACAGAGATAAAAACGAGGACTTTGGAGCAATAGAAGTATTCACGCCTTTCGATGAGCTAAATAGTATTTTTCATAAAGTATCGAAGAGATCTGACTTTAGGTCACTGAGTAAAATTATCGAATCGGCATACGCTTATCATTTAACAAAGTCTATCTATGAAGAACACCCAGAGCTTAAAACACGCCTGAGTGCTGGTCACGAATATGATTTTAAATCAAATATTTTCGATCTCCTTCCAGAAGTATTTCTCGACGAAAAACCAAATGATGAGTATATAAAGGTCTTAGGGCGCCAAAATAATGAAAGGACATTTAAGTATCTAAAAAGAAGCTACATAATAGATACTATAAACTTCGACAAATACAAAGTATTTATTGCTGGAGCAAATGGTTCGGGAGCGATTGGCGAAACTCTCAGCACGCCGTTAATCGGCACGCCGTTAATCGGCACGACAGAATCCTTTATTAGTATTGGATCTTTCGAAACCGAAGAAGAAGCAAAAAATTGCGAAAAATACGTAAAAACAAAGTTTGCTAGAACGCTTCTTGGAATTCTTAAGGTAACCCAGGCAATAACCCCGGGCAAATGGAAATATGTTCCGCTCCAGGACTTTACGAATAATTCAGATATCGACTGGTCGAAATCTATTGAAGAGGTTGATAAGCAGTTGTATAAAAAATATAATCTAAGCGATAAAGAAATTGCCTTCATAGAAGAAAAAGTTCGCCCGATGGAATAAAATTACATGCCAGACTCTGCTGTTGACATCCTTGAAAACACCATTCGTCGCCACGGCGACTTGTTGGATGTTCTTTTGTTGGATAGGACGCGAACGACGAAGCGAAAATCGCATAATATTTTGTGGGCTACTGATTCCTATGTTGGGCATAATCCAAAGCAAGAAATATCAATATTAGACATCACAGGGACAAATACGTATTTAATACAGCCTAGAATTGCCAAATCAAAGGAAGATCAAAAAAGCCGCACAAAGGATAAGGCTGAGGTTTTTACGCCAAAGAATATTGTCAGTCAGATGAATAGACAGATAGACTGGAGTTCAGGAAACTGGCCTGCAGACGAGAGTAATTGGAAGGATTACGTCAAAGAACTTCGTCTGGAGATAACCTGTGGTGAGGCGCCGTTTATAGTCGGTCGATACAATGCCGCCAGCGGAAAAAAAGTGTTGAAACTGTCTGACAGAGTGGGATTTTTAGACCGTAAACTTCAAGTTGTCGGTTCGTATTGTAATGATAAGACAGAATGGCTGGAATGGGCGATTGTTGCTTTTCAATGCTCTTACGGATATGAATGGCAAGGTGATAATCTTCTTCTGGCCAGAGAAAACCTTTTATACACTTTTATTGACTATTGGAATGATAAATTCCCTAATGATAAGATAAATCTTGACAGGAAAATATCAAAAGAAAAAATGGAAATGTTATTGCAGGTTGCGGAAATTATTTCTTGGAACATTTTCCAGATGGACGGAATTAAAAACGTAATACCAATGAGTTGTCGTCATGAAGTGATAGAAAAAGAAGCCCCCCCTATGGTCAAATTATGGGGCGAATCTCCAAAGATTATTAAGAATGAGTGTACTGGGTGTAAAAATAATGACCACTTTAAGCATAATGGCAAATATGTCTTTATTATGGATTGGGAAAAAGGAAAAACAGTTAAATTTATAAACTTAATGAAGGAGGAATAAAAAAGATCCGCATCTCTGCGAATCTACATTCTATATGGAGCCACGATCGGGGCTTGAACCCGAGACCTCATCCTTACCATGGATGCGCTCTACCAACTGAGCTATCGCGGCGTAACAGGCTTAATTTTAGCATATTAAGCCATGTTTAATCAACCGGGCTATTTTTTACGAGTGGATTTTTTGGCTGATGTGCCGGCTTCTTTTGGCAGCTTTGGCGTGACAAATGCCTCTATTATTCCCCACACTACGCTATTGACTAAGAATGTAACGAACAATATTCCTGAAGCTGATGCCGCCAAGTGTGCCGATGAAGCGTTAAACAATGTCAATAATCCCGCTACAGCTAGCCCGATTATGGCTAACATAATATAAGCGTATTGTAATTTCAATCGTTGGTTTTTTTCGCTATTCCATAATGCCAGAATAGATTTTGTAAATTCAAACATACTCATATAATAGCACATATGCTTATAAAAGTCAATAATGTATGCTTTTCCCATCTAAAAAATCGCCCGTAAAGGCGATAATTCAATCTTGGTGCTGGAAGTAGGACTCGAACCTACGAAGCCTTACGGCGGGAGATTTACAGTCTCCTGTGATTGCCACTACACGATTCCAGCGTGATGTGGAGCCGCTTCTCGGGCTCGAACCGAGGACCTACGGTTTACAAAACCGTTGCTCTAGCCAACTGAGCTAAAGCGGCAACTGAATTTATTTTATCAATTTTTTCTCTCTGTGACAAGAGTTTACATAACTATTTTTCGTGGTTGATGTATTTTACGCTGTTGGCGTGGGCGCGGTACTTCAGTTTTACTATTTGTCGACGCCACAGGAGCGATCATTTTTGTGGCTTTCTTGCGTAGTTCTTCAGCTAATTCAGCCTGTCCGGCGTTGTCGTAAGCCTCCGCTAGGATCTTCAGGGTTTGAGGAATCGGCTCCAGTTCTACAGCCTTTTCCAGCGCATTAATAACCTTCTTCGTGTTCCCTATTTTTTCCTGAACTTTGGCATAAGCGATGTAGCGCGCAGCCAAATCATCTTCCATCTCCAATGCCTGCTCAAATGCTAGAGACGCCTTTTCATAGTTCTCTGTTTCGTAGTAAATTAAGCCGACGTTATGAAGGCTTGAAGCGCTTGGCTCGAGACTCTGAGCAATCTCAAAGCATTCGATAGCGTCCTTATACGCCTTCTGCTTGGCATATAAAATTCCCAAACGGTTATATGCAGTGGCATTTTTCTCATCAACGCGTAAGATTGTAAGTAGAGCTTTTTCTGCGCGCAGGTACTTATTCTCGCGAATCGATTCTTGGGCAATTTCCCATAATTGATCAAGTTTATTAGTAATCTTAGTTGGCAAATCGCCAGTTTCTTTGATTGACGGATGATAAAAAATCGCCCAAATCATTAAAATTAGAATGAGGAGTAATCCAAACATATCTATACTATTATATCACAAGTTGCGTCAGCGCTAGCCTGACGTTGGCGTTAGATTTTAACGCGCTCGCAACAGAGGTGGTTTTTTCAAGTTGCTCTTCAAGCGACGAATTCATCCCGCGAGATAAAGCCTGAAAACGAATCATATTCACTATAATATCCGTTAGTAATATCGCTTTTTGGCGGTCAGAAAAGTATTTGGCGAGATTTTTGAGCGTGTCGTATTCACGATTTGTGGCTAAAATTTGCTTTGCGTCGGTGGCTAATTGTCGATATTCGGCGAATTTTTCTGAATTTTCTGCCAACTCTTTAATCAACAATGGTCGCCCAGCCGCGAGAAAAAGAATCTGCTGGCTGGAAGCTGGGTCTAGATCGTACTTTTCGAGCATTTTTTTATCTTGAGCGGATGTCGTTTTATGAAGCGTCAACGTCTGGCAACGAGATCTAACAGTATCAAGCATTAACTTCGGGTTTTTCGCGACAAGGATAAAATTGGTATTTTTATTCGGTTCTTCCAGTGCTTTCAGGAATGCATTTTGCGATGGCTCGGTCATCGAATCGGCTTCGTCAATGATAATAACTCGACGATTTATGGCGTAAGTTCGGAGCGTAGAGATGAGCTCGCGGATTTGATCAATGGATATGGTTTGCTTTTCTGGAAGCGGTTTCAGATGGAAAATATCGCTATTTTTTGCTAGCATTTGAGCTACTCCCAGCCCATCAAGTCCGTAATCCGCAATCACCAAAAGCGCGTGCGGTAATTGCGATGAAATTTGGCTGATTTTTTGAGCGTCTCGAGCAGATATAATCACTTCAGACATCTATAAATCCTCTGGGAAGAATTTCTTGAATTCGTCAGGAACTATGGCTTCAAAAACTCTTCTCTCACCAGATGGCAAAGTTATCTCTAATTTTTGAGCATGCAACATCATACGACAATCCGAGGACTTTCCATAAACTCGATCGCCAAGAATCGGCGCATTCAAGTGAGCTAAATGGACGCGCAATTGATGAGTTCGACCAGTGGCCGGCTTCAGCTCCACGAGTGATTGAGCATCATTTTCCGCCAAAACATGGTAAGTCGTCTGAGCTGGTTTCCCGTTCGGATCTATGCGGAACGTGCTCGGCGCTGAAGGATTGCGACCAATTGGCAGGTCAATTTTTGCGGCATTCAGCTTCGGCTTGCCGTCGGTTATCGCTACGTAAGTTTTCTTGGCGGTTCGTTCGGCAAATTGCCTCTGTAGATGCGCGGCAGATTCTGGGTTTTTGGCTATAATCAACAGCCCCGAAGTGTCGCGGTCAAGCCTATGAACAATTCCTGGACGATCAGTATCCGTCGCAAACGAAGTTTTCGGGCGAATTATCTCCGCAACCGTCGGCTCATCAGAAAGTCCGCCCTTTGCGTGTGTCAGCAAACCACTTGGTTTATTGACGACAATCACATCATCGTCCTCATATAAAATCGGCAAATCAACGTCCGCCTGCTCTTTTTCTGGCAAATTAAGCGCAATCTCATCAGTTTCATCAACCTCAAACTTCGGCGTCGTCGCGACTTTATTATTGACCGAAACGTATCCAGCTTTTATGTATTTTTGCCAAAGACTTCGGGAAATTGTCGTGTCGAATTTGGTTGATAAATAAATATCCAAGCGCACTTTGGTTGGCGAAATTTTGAACATTATGACATACTTTCCTTGGAACGGCGTTTCGATAAATTCTGGGTCTAGCGGATTCGGCAAAATCTCGGCGTTATCTGGCTTTTCCATCCACAGCTCGTCAATAGATTCTTCGTCGACAATCGAGCCGTAAAGCAACGCAAAATGCTGCTTATTCAAAATAAATTCCGCAAAAATGTGCGACTCGTCCGTTTGAATTTCCAGCCGACGCAGTGCCTTAACGGGCGTATTATCGTCCGCCAGTTTGTACAATCTAGCTATTTTCAGCACTGTTCGAGGTAATATTTTCACGCAACTTACTCCCTATTTTCGAAGCCCCACGGCTTTTTGAACGCGGTACAAAGTTTCATTGGCGACGACATTCATGTCTTTTTCACTGGAAGCCAATTTCTCTTCAATCGCTCGCTCGTCAACCGCCGCAAGCCGATTCTGAAAATTCTCCAAAAATTCCGCAACTTCGTCAGCCACAATTCGCTTGAAATCGCCATAACGATCCATCCCGAAGTATTCGTTGGCGGTCTGCTCCAGAGTAACTTCCCTGCCAGCGTCTTGCCGAACCAAAGTCAAAATCTCCAGCAAATTAGAAATTCCCGGCTGATTTTCCTTGTCGTATTGAACTTTGCCAATTGAATCTGTCGTTGCGCTCATTATTTTCTTATGTGCCGATTTTGGATCGTCGGAAAGGAAGATAATTCCCTTGCCGCTCTCGTCAGATTTGCTCATCTTCTTCGCTGGATTCACGAGATCTTTAATCCTCAATCCTTGATCTTTTCCGAAGAATTGATGTTGCTGAATTACGGGTTTTGGCACGATAAATAGATCGCCAAACTTACGATTCATTCGCTCGGCAATATCGCGCGTGAACTCCAGGTGCTGAGTTTGATCGTCGCCAACTGGCACGTAAGTCGCGCCGTAAAGTAGAATGTCGGCAGCCATCAGGACGGGATAGTTGAATAGTCCGACGGAGACATTCGTGTGTATTGTGTCCCATGCCTTTTGCTTATTGTTCAATTCATCTTCAGGCATTTTACTATCAAGAAACTTACGCGATTTGTCCTTAAACTGCGTCATCCGACCCATTTCACCAAATCCAGTGAAGCAGTCCAGAATCCACGCTAGTTCGCTGTGCGCCGGAATGCGACTTTGGCGGTAAAGATGAATGGAAGGATTGTCCAGCGGCAATCCGGCGGCGGTATAAACTCGCGCGTTATTCAGGATGCTGCCATACAACTTGCTGTGGTCAATTGGCGTCGTAAAACTGTGAAGGTCTGGGATGAATAGATTGATGTCGTACTCGTCCGAGCGACGTTTCGCCATGTTGATAATTGGCAAAATAGCCCCAAAATAATTACCTATGTGGATGTTGTTGTTGGCGCGCACGCCAGTGAGAATTACGGGTTTTGATGGTTTCATTAGATATATTATAACATTATTCGATCGTTAAGTAATGGGACGATATATTATCTGTATTCTTCCTAGCTCAGCTTAGTTGTTGCTTTATAATCTTTAAAGATTTTTTATATGTAGACGCTATATCATTTTCTATCTTTCGTATAGCTGATACATTACTTTGGGATGTTGCTATGCCATCAAAGTTACTTGCTAAATCATCCCAGTCAATTGTTGGATAGTCATCTTTATCGCAGTTAGTTAATCGCGCCATTGCAAAACATAATACATCAAGCGATACAGCCGTCCCGATTTTGTCTTGCGAATCTCGGTAGAGATCAATGATTTCGCAAGCAATGATAGCCTGCTGTATACGGTTATTATCAGCTTTCATGCATCTATTAAATAATCCCGCAGCATCGCGAGCCCGTCAACTTTCTCAATTATCGTCAGATATTCTTGCCATTCTTCATCATTCAGCTCTGCCAAACTACGACCAGGAAAGCTCGGATGTCCGTAAATATATAACAATTCCGTCCAGCCATGGAGATTATCGCCACGTGGCTCGTCGGTGATAAATCCCTCTTCGTTAGCTACGAAAATGTGGTCTTTTTCGCCGTCAAAATAGCCAACCGCAAAAGAAAAAATAGCTCGACGATCAGCCTCGCCCTTCATTAACTTGATAATGCCAGGATAACTAAAGCTATTCAGTAGCAATTTAACAAACGGCCCCGGAAAACCCTTCAACGCCGGAATGAAAAAACCGCGGTCATCAACGACCAGGCGCTTGTTCGGAAACGCTTTCTTGGCTTGAGATAATTTACTTTTGGCAATCGTCTGAATGTCTAGCCCTCGCCCTTCGTCAAAATCATAATCAAGCTGCCTTAAGTCAACACCAAGCGGCTGAAGGAGTTCTTGAAGACTGGTGAATTTACTGTGATTGGAAGTGATAAAATAAATTGGGCTATTTTCTTGTTTCATATTGATAAGTATACGCTAACTAGCGTTATTTTGCAGATTTCTAATGCTTGTGTCGTACGGAATTTTCCATAATTTGCCGTCGATATCCAGGTTTTTCAGAAAATTGCGCATTTGTTGCTGAATGTTTTTTACGTCGGCACTGTCTTCGGTTAAAACTTCCAGTTCAATAAATAATCCCAATCCAGCAACTTCGTCGATGCAGATTGTATATTCCTCGGTCTTTGACTCAAGGCGGACTTTATCAACCGTGACAACTTCTTGCCAGCCCAGTGCTGTGAGCATTTGGCGCGCCGCATTTCCGTCATCAACTGTAAATTCATATTCATCAGACGCTAGCTTTGCCTGCCCCTCGACCTTCAGTGTCATCAAGCTTTGTTGCAGCTCACCAGTTTCCGGATTAAGAACATCGCGCACTCGCATAATTTTTGAGCCAGGAACAATTGGCGCATCAACTTGCTCGGGCAATAAAAATACTGTATCAATTTGGCGTTTGCTTGAGATTGGTGCGATGAATTGGCTTTTTAGTATGGCGATGAGATTATCGCGAGTAATATCAGACGCTAATTTGAATTTGGACTCTATTTCAATCATAAACTTTCTCGCTTGGACTTTGTTATAGGACGACTCGTTTTTGGTGAATATTTTTCCGCCAAATGCTCTTTCATAATTTCCGACAGCTTCTTCGCATATTTATCGGTTATTTCGTGCCGCTGAGTTGCCATTGACGTATGAGTTATATTATTATGATCTTTTGCTAATTTCTTCAGGTTTCTCTCGACAATCAGTGGATCGAGTTTTCCAGACAAAATAGCAATCGGAAGAGTGAGTTCGGCGATATCATTCATTGTCGTCTGATTGATAATCGCAGTATTCAGGGCGATTAAAAACGACTCGGCGGTAACTTCATCGGCCTTAAAGCCTGCGTCAGGCCAAATATTGTGCCGATCAGCGAATTGCAAAAAACGTTTCGAGCTGCGCGGATGACTATTGAAAAATTCATAAAGCGCACGCAAAATTTTCTCTGGATGATGATTTTTTTCGTCAACCCTCGGATAATATATCGGCGGACTACACAAAATCAGCGACTTGCTTAACTTCGGATATTGCTTGGCGAGCTCTACGGCAGCCAGCGAGCCCATAGAATGACCGATGATAATATCGACGTGATTTATGAATTCCCTGCGCAAAGTGGCGACAATACTTGCGGCTTGGTCGTGGGCGTTGTAGGACTTCCAATCAGGCTTGGGCGAATTGCCAAATCCCAGCATATCAATTGCTATAACTCGCGTGTCCTTCGGTAAATACGGCTCCAGCGGCGTCCATGTTTTCCAGGATGTGCCTAATCCATGAATAAGTAAAATCGTCGCTTTCGGTTTTTCCGGACGAGAAAAATAATGCACGTTCAATGCATACGGAATCTGTAACCAGCGATGAATAATCTTGTCCAACATATTTTTAGTATACTATGAAAATACTCCGCCTGCATGTGAAACGGAGTATTTTGTGATAGCCTTTTCTGTACTAACGCTTAGAGAATTGTTCGCGCTTACGAGCAGAACGAAGACCGTACTTCTTGCGCTCTTTCTCGCGTGGGTCACGCTTCAATAGCTCAGCCTTCTTCAGAACTGGACGCAGGTCGGCGTGAGCGGCTGTCAAAGCTTTTGCGATGCCAAGCTTGATAGCATCAACTTGACCAGCCAGACCGCCACCTTTAACTAGAATAGTAACGTCGAATTCTTTTTGCTTGCTGACAATTGCAAGCGGGTCGGTTACTTCTGCTAGTAAGGTTTTGTTGCCGTCTAGGTACTCAGCAGCAGGCTTGCCATTGATTGTAATGGTACCTTTGCCAGGAAGTAGGCGAACGCTTGCTGAAGCACTTTTGCGTCGACCTAAGCCGTAGAAATAAGTATCAGCAGCCATATTACTTTACCTCAACTTTCTCTGGTGTTTGTGCTGTGTGAGCGTGGTCGCTGCCAGCAAAAATACGTAGACGCTTTAGGCGCTCTGCTTGCAATTTATTCTTTGGCAACATGCCTTTAACAGCTTCTTCAATAATTCGCTCTGGGTGACGTTCGCGCATTTCTTTGAATTGCGTTTCCTTAATTCCACCTGGGAAACCACTGTGGCGATAGTAATACTTATCAGTTTCCTTGTATCCAGTAACAACTGTCTGCGCAGCATTGATAACAACTACGTAGTCGCCACCGTCAATGTGAGGAGTATAAGTTGGCTTGTATTTACCAGTCAAATGCTTGGCAATTTCTGTAGCCAAACGTCCAAGTGGTAATTCGCTAGCGTCAAACAATACCCAACGGCGAGAAACTTCAGATGGTTTTTGTGAATAAGTCTTCATCTTATTTTCCTTCCTTTGGCATTGGTTTAATATCGTCAACAAACTCGATAATCGCCATTTGAGCGCCGTCGCCGACTCGCAAACGTGTTCGTTCAACGCGAACGTGTCCGCTGGTTCGACCGCTTAGCTGTGGTGCGATTTCATCAACTAGTTTGTAAGCAGCGGCGCGTGTGCTTAATGCTGCAATCACCTGACGTCGACTAGCTAGGTCGCCCTTTTTAGCCTTGGTGATGATTTTTTCAATGTGACGCTTTAGTTCCTTAGCCTTTGGCAAGGTGGTCTCGATTTTTCCGTACTCAACCAAGCTGGTAGCCAGACCTTTGAGTAGGGCTCGTCGCTGATCACGCTCGCGGCCGAACTTGCGCCCTTGATATCCGTGTCTATGCATAGTTAAAACTCCAACTCCGCCATCTTGTCACGTACTTCGTCTAGTGCCTTTGAACCGAAACCTTTCAATTCTCGCAAATCTTGCTCAGTCAAAGTTACCAAATCGCGAATAGTGCGGATTTCATTGTTAATTAGCGCGTTCGTCGTGCGGGCGCTTAAGTTTAGCTCTTCGATTGGCATTGCTAGCTCTGACTCTTCGTCTTCCTTAGCTGCGCCAAGTGCTGGCGCGCCAGTTACCATCGTGTTGCCAGCCAAAGCTGTGTATTGGTTGACAAGAATCGCTGCTGCTTCTTCGAACGCCTCACGAGGTGTGATTGTGCCGTTAGTTTCAATAGTGATTGCCAATTTGTCCAAGTTTGTCTCCTGGCCAACACGAGTTGAGTCGACTTTGTAGCGAACGCGTAGAACTGGTGAGTACATTGCGTCGATAGCAATCATGTCGCTGTGCAAACGCTTTTCGCTTGACTCTTCAATTGTCTGATAACCGCAACCTGCCTCAACTACCAAATCCATAACCAAATGCTTGTTTGGGTCGTCGATTGTAGCGATTACTTGCTCTGGGTTAACGACTTCAACGTCAGCATTAGTTTTAATGTCAGCGGCAGTTACTTCGCCGGCGCCAGTTTTCTCAATGCGTAGCTCAACTGGATCGTCAGTAAATACGCGCAAGTGAACGTTTTTCAAGTTCAACATAATGTCGACAACATCTTCTTTGATGCCCTCAACAGTAGTAAACTCGTGAGTTGCGCCCTCAATCCTGAAAGCTACAACTGCGCCACCGCGAACGCTTGACAATAGAACGCGTCGCAATGAGTTACCAAGAGTATTACCGTAGCCTGGGTGAAGTGGCTCGATTAGAAAAGTAGCACTGGTTGCTGAAATATCATCAACGCTCGCGAGTGCTGGATTGTAAATTGCTTTTGCCATAATTCTTCCCTAACCCTTCTTTTATCGTGAGTAATACTCAACAATTAATTGCTCGTTGATGTCAGCTTCTGCTTCCTCGCGCTTTGGCAAACCAGTTACTTCAATCTTCAGCTTCTTGCTATCAGCTTTTAGCCAGCTTAGTGGACCTTGGACTGAATTGTTGATTACATCGTCAATTCGCGTAAAGTACTCTGACTTGGTACTCTTTGGACGAACCGTGATGACATCGCCAGCTTTAACACGAATCGATGGAATATCGACGCGTCGGCCGTTCAATTCAAAATGTCCGTGGCTAACTAGTTGACGAGCTGCGCGACGTGATACGGCAAATCCAGAACGATAAACAACGTTATCCAAACGGCGCTCTAATAGCTTCAACAAGTTTTCGCCCGCCAAACCTTCTTGAGCACGTGTTGCTTCGTCCATCAAGCGAGCAAACTGCTTCTCAACTAGGCCGTACAAGCGACGAACCTTCTGCTTTTCACGAAGCTGTGTAGCGTATAGGCTTGGCTTATTCTGACGACCATGCGCGTGCTGGCCTGGAATGCCAGATTTTTTCGCCAAAATTTTATGTGCTTTTGGATGAAGCGCATAACCTTCGCGGCGGCTTTGCTTGACAATTGGTGAATTATCTCGTGCCATAATTATGCCCTCCGTGCCTTTCGTGGACGAACACCGCCGTGAGGCACGCCAGTTACGTCCTTAATGCTTTCTACTGAGATGTCGAAGGCGCTGACCGCACGAATAGCGGCATCACGTCCCAAACCGACACCTTTCACGAAAACGTCAACAGACTTCAAGCCGTATTGAGTTTTCGCAGCTTCAGCAGCTTTTTCAGCAGCAACCTGTGAAGCATAGGCTGTGCCTTTTTTGCTTCCACGGAAACCACATGCACCAGCTGATGAAGCGGTTAGTACGTTACCCTTCTTGTCGGAAAAAGTAACGATAGTATTGTTAAATGTTGCCTGAATGTGCAGCTGACCAGCTGGGACTGATCGGCGCTGCTTCTTCTTGGTAGATTTTGCGTCTGCCATTTCTTAGTCCTTTCTTTAGGTCTTACTTGCTGCTTTTGGTTGTGTACCGCCCACGGCGATGGCGCGACCCTTGCGAGTTCGTGCATTCGTACGAGTCCGCTGTCCGCGTGTTGGCAGTCCTGCTTTGTGGCGAAGACCGCGATAGGCGTTGATATCCTTCAAGCGCTTAATATTATTTGCCACCAAGCGCTGGAGATCACCTTCAACGGTGTATTCGCTGTCAATAATTTCGCGAATCTTGTTTTCTTCAGCCTCGGTGAGATCTTTCACCCGAGTGGTCGGCTCAATTTTAGCCGCCGCAAGGATGCTCGAAGCGTGCTTTGGCCCAATACCGTAAATGTAGGTGAGCGCAATTTGCACCTGCTTCTCTGTTGGGATAACTACCCCAGCAATTCGAGCCATGCTTAACCCTGCCTTTGCTTATTCTTAGGTTTTTTCTTGTTGATAACACGAAGTACACCTTTGCGGCGGACATAGATGTCATCAGGGGAGATTTTCTTTACACTTGCACGTACTTTCATTTGTGTAAAAATCCTTTCCTTAATTAGGCTATTCTTAGGTACTCCGATAGTTCACTAGCGGAAAGTGGCTAATAGTTTCGCCAAGATAGCAATTTGATATTATTTCAGGCGGAAGCTGATTCGAC
>CBDEJQ010000021.1:0-1839 GCA_965240135.1 uncultured Candidatus Saccharibacteria bacterium | reverse complement strand
TGGCTCAATGAGAGCTTTGCCAATATGATGGAATATGTAGCAATTGACACACTTCAGCCGAATTGGCATATGTGGGAAGATTTTGCCACAAATGAAGTAACGGCCGCACTCAGGCGTGACAGCTTGGATGGCGTTCAATCCGTTCAAGCCGACGTCAATCATCCAGACGAAATCAGCACTTTGTTCGACCCGGCAATCGTTTACGCCAAGGGCGGACGACTGCTTGTTATGGTTAGAAAACTTATCGGCGAAGAGACGTTTCGCGCTGGACTTAAATCGTATTTTGAAAAATTTGCGTATAAAAATACCGTCGGAAATGACCTATGGCAAGAATTAGAGTCGGCGAGCGGTCAGCCAATCATCAATCTGATGAACGCTTGGATTTCCCAACCTGGCCTTCCTGTCGTATCAGTTTCAAACAGTCACGACGCGGCGATTTTAAGTCAGGAGCGATTCTTCATCGGCGAACACCAACCGTCCGACGCGTTATGGCCGATTCCATTATTCGCAAACCAACCGCTTGACGTAAAAATCTTGGATCAAAAAGAAACCACCGTTTCCATTGAAAAGCCATTACAATTAAACTGCGGCTTAAGCGCCCACTTCGTCACCAAATATGACGAATCCACTCGCGAATATTTATTGAAGAACATTACAGAATTGCCAACCTTGGACAAGATTTGCATCTTACAAGACGCGACAATACTCGCCCGCGCTGGATTTGAAAATTCGGCGTCACTACTTCCATTGGCATTGTCGCTAAAAACCGAAACCAACGAAAAAGTCTTCGGTATGGCGGCTGGCGCCTTGACGGAACTGCGAAAATTCGTCGATGATAATGACGCCGCCAGAGATTCATTAAAGCGAATTTCTGGAGAATTTGCGCGCGCCACATTTGAGGAGCTTGGCTGGGATGAAAAAGATGGAGAATCTGATGACGACCGCGAACGGCGCACCACGGCTTTGAGTTTGATGATGTATAGCGAAGATAAAGAAGTTTTGAACGAGGCAAAAACGCGTTTTGACAGCAATAAGCTGGAAGACTTACCGACAGAAATTCGAGCTTTAATTATCAGTGCAAACGTGAGACATTTCGAGACGCCAGAGATGATTGAAAATCTCTTTGCCACATATAAAAACACGCCGTCGAATGACCTGCAGAATGATATTGCAATTGGACTAACTTCTACCAAAAACCCTGAAACGGCAGAAAAAATCCTTGCCAATATTAAAGATTCCAATATTATCCGCCCGCAAGACGCCAGCCGTTGGTTTGTGTATTTGATTCGGACGCGGGAAAATCGCCAGATTGCTTGGAATTGGCTAAAGAAAAACTGGGCGTGGGTCGAAGATACATTTGGCGATGATAAAAGCTACGACGATTTCATTCGTTATGCCGCCACAGCCCTACTGACAACCAACGAACTTAACGACTTTCGACAATTCTTTGAACCGATGATGGACATTCCAGCCCTAGCCAGAACGATTAAGCTGGGAATTACCGAAATATCAGCACGCGTTGAGCTGATTAAACGAGACAAAGAGGCGGTTATTTCCGCGTTGTAAATAATTTGGTCGCATTATTTTGCGGTTTTTGACAAAATCTATTGACATTTTATTATATTAGTGGTATAAATGAGTACAGCTTTTGTTGATAGAACAAATGTTTTGTCCGAAAGCGCACTTTGACAAGGCAGTTGAGAATAAAGCAAGGTGAGATTTTGTGGCGTTATTTTAGCGGAAGCAAAATAGTGTCGTGAAACCTCATCTTGCTCACACGTCATCCGAATGTAAGAGCAGTGTTTTTTATAAAACACGGACATTCCCGTCCGGGTGAGG
>CBDEJQ010000020.1:0-10264 GCA_965240135.1 uncultured Candidatus Saccharibacteria bacterium | reverse complement strand
CTCTTATTATATCACCGTAACGATAAAGCCTAAAAATCGTAAGCATTTATTATAAACATATGATAAACTAATCTCATGGAAACGCTTATATTTATAGTTATAGTAGCCGCCGCAATTATTTTTCTAGCAATCAAAGCAAGGCAGGGGGCTGACGGCGACACGAGCCCGATTAAAACCCCAATAAAGAAAGAGTATGTATATATCAAAAAATCTTGCGCAATGACGCCAAGTGAATTATCGTTTTATAAAACTCTACACGAAGCAATAAACGGATGTGTAATTATACCTCAGGCTCATTTAAGTATGTTTTTAGATCATGAAATAAAAGGGCAAAGTTGGAAAGCAGCTTTCGCGAAAATAAACGGCAAATCTGTAGATTTTCTAATTTGCACCAATGATATGAAGCCTCTCATAGCTATTGAGCTTGATGATAGTACTCACAATCAGCCCGATCGAAAAACGCGCGACGATTTTGTCAATTCGATCATGTCCAATACTAATATGCCCCTACTGCGATTTAAGGCAGGCGAATGGAACAGTGAAATAATTAAGCACAGAATCACCCAAGCTCTTTCGCAAAACTAGCGATTAAAAAAACAATAGAACAAAATACGAACTAATTGTTAGTTAATTTTTAAGCGTGCATAAAGCCGAACCGGCTGAGTATTTATATTAATAAATTTTGCACAATACAAGCATAAATTATAAATCCGAGCTAATACAGATAAACCAATATACAACATAAAACACACCAAGCCGACAAATAGGGCGGTTTATAAAACAATAAACTACAAGTAGGTTAAATTTGGTAAAAATGAGATAAATTTATCACGAAGAAAGACGATGGAATAGTCGTGTTTTAGATATAGTTTTAATGTCGCACAATGTACCTTTTACGCAATAATAAATACATTCCAAAGATGAATATACATATGTCTACATATATTCGCTAACACCTTAAAAACGAACTTTTTCTAGTAATTCGGCCAGGGGATTCTCTATTATATACAGCCTCATAAAACATACCGTCTTTTATAAAAATATACACCAACAAAATACGAACTTAAAAATATTTTTTAATTCCAGCACTATACATGCCGGAGTGCTACATTGATATTTTTACATCAATATAAACTCTGAGTATGCGCGCCGTAAACTCATTAAGTTTTCCACAATGCATTTTATATTATTTGACATTTTTATATTTTTATTGCCCTACTCCCCTAGCTTATCATTTTGCGGTTATTTGACTTTTGCATATTTTTATATTGTTATATATATTTTCTACACCATACAGAAATAGAACAAAAAGAGAACTTACTCTATCCAAAAGAGAAGTTGACCGCCCCTACTTATAGAACGACCTTTGATCTACCCTAACGTCTATATACCCTGGCTTCGCGCCGTTATTATCCAAATAACTCAAAGTAGCTATTGCCTGTTTAACCTGAGCTTGAGCAGACCTATCTACCGTCATACGAATCTGGGTCTCCCTGCCCTCGACCTTAAACCAGACTTGACGTACAGTATTAGCCGGCAGAATAACCTCTGAAACATTCATTTTATGTTGCGAAAATTCAGACACAGCTTGACCAAGGAAGCTCAAGAATTGACGATTGATAACTTCTTGACCGCCTCTAGTCGGTAGGCCACTTTCATCACGAACAGCAACCGTAGGTGCGACAAAATAATTCTGCTCAAAAGTAACACCGCTATCATCAACAAAATAAATCTTATCTCCGGAAGACCACTGAGCCACCGGCTGCCTAAACGTCAACTTAACGGCTGATCGCGCTAGAAAATCTCCCTCCACGCGAATGTTTTTTACCTCAGGAGCTTTCTGTAAAAAGAACTGCTTTAAGTCATTATTATTGAGGAAGAACCGAAACCTCTCCGCTGGATGAGCGCTGTAATATTCATTAAGAACGCCCACGTATTTATTAGCGTTACTAGAACTTTTTGTGTCGGGAGTTTGGATTGAAATATTGATTGTCAATTGAAACAAAAGGAATATCACAATAAGCAGACTTACCGCAGTCGCAAGCATTTTCCGCATTACACGGCGGCGTTTCTTCACCAATTCGTGCGTCTCGAGCCTCTCAGAAGTCTCCAAAGGGGATGATGTTTGGCGGCTATTAAGCGTCCTGTTCCGACGATACGACTGGGCGGGCAAATCATCGTAATTCTCAGTCCGACGACGCGCCGCGATTTCTCGACGACTTAGATTCTCGTCCGATTTTTTCTTAGAGAAGGGGAATTTCACTTTCGCCTACCCTGCCTTCGCACTGTAGTAAGAATAATCTTCGCCATATCTTTAGCCGCGTTTGGCTTGGCAAATTTACCGAAATTATCGCCCAGACCTTTAAGAATTTTCTGAGATTTTAATACGCCAATTATTTTTCGTGCCAAGATTTGATTGTCCTTATCCAGTTCATCTTCGGAAACTATCAACGCCGCCAATACGTCCTGATAAACCTTAGCGTTTTTCAATTGATGCCCGCCTGTCAAATGGCCGTTGGGGATGATGATTGTCGGTTTATGTAGCGCCGCCAATTCCAGAAGAGTAGTCGCCCCTGCCCTGGTCACGACTATATCCGCCGCCGCCAAAACTTCCGCCATTCCGTTGTGAACAAACGCCTGCAATCGCCAGCCCTCCCGCTCGTCGGTTTGCTTGAGAATTTCTTCATATTGCTGATTTCCCGATATCAAAAATACCGAAGTCTCAGAAAGCAGGTTTTCCCTAATTGCTACAATCGCGGAATTAATTCGCCCGGCTCCGAGTCCACCGCCAGTAATAACAACCAGCGGTTTATTGACGTTAAAGCCCAATTTTTCCTTCAATTCTTTCCTCTCGACCTCAGAATATAGATGGAATTCTGGCGCAACTGGAATGCCAACATATGAAGCTTTTTCTGGTGGATAATTGTAATATTCAAGCGGCGCGCCCGTGCCAATAGCTTTTGCGAAGGGACTCAATAAGCGATTCGTCAAACCTGGATGCGCATCAGAATCATGCAAAACCAACGGAATCCTTAATAGCCGAGCCGCATAGCCAACCGGCAGACAAACATATCCGCCCTTAATGAAAATAACATCTGGACGCCACTTCATAAGCTTAAACAAGCTCTGAAAAAATCCAACCATCACCTTAAAACCGTCGCGCAAATTTGGGAATAAAATTGACGGATGTAGATGAAATGAGATGCTTTTTCCGTGATATCGGCGTAATTTTCCAGCAATAATCAAATCGACCGGAATACGCTCGTCGAACTTAGCAAAAATCCCGCGTGCGCTGGCGCCAAATTTTTTATCGCACCAAAAACGAAGCTCGTGATCACCAGTTTTCTGTAATTCTCTAAATACGGCTACCACTGGCGTAACGTGTCCGCCTGAGCCGCCGCCGACCGCTAAGATCTTGGCCACTTTCACCCTCCTCTAATGCTTTATGTGACGTATATTTGGAAATTTGGAAAACTAAACCGAGTGCTGCCGCGATAAACAACATACTTGTACCGCCATAACTTAATAATGGCAATGGGATTCCAGTAAGCGGCGCCAACCCTGTCATTGCAGCAATATTCAATATTACATGCGACGCGATCCAGCCAAAAATTCCCGCCACAATTAGTCGCAACGTTACGTTTGGAAGCCTCGCGGCTACGTGCAAAATTGATAGTAGCAATGCCGTAAATAGCGCCAATATAGCCATTAAGCCAACAAAACCAAACGTTTCTCCCATGACGGCAAAAATTGAGTCGTTAGTCGCCTCTGGAAGATATCCCGTCGCCTGAACGCTTTTGCCAATTCCAAGCCCCAGAAGCCCGCCAGAACCAATCGCAATTCTAGCCTGCTGAATGTGATAATTCTTGTTTTCCTGGCTACTCGTCCCTTTATGGCTATCGCCTTGCACGAAAGTCATCACGCGCTCAATTCGGTGTGGCGACGTAAAAATCATCACCAACCCACAAAGCGCAACAATCGCCAGAATCTTCTTGAAAATCTTCCAATCAATTCCAGCCACTAAAATCATTGATAAGATAATCGCTATCAACGAAATTCCCGTTCCCAAGTCTTTTTGTAAAAACACAATCATCAGCAGCGATAATCCGGAAATAATGCCCAGCGGAATGATAGTCTCTTGGATGTCGTTCAATTTTCCCTGTTGCGAGCGACGCCCTAAAAATCCCGCCAAAAACAATAGCACGCCATATTTGAGCAATTCTGACGGCTGAAAACTTCCCAGCACACCCAATTGAAACCATCTATACGCACCGTTAGTTTCTTGCGCAAACGATAAATGAAGTACCGCGCCTGAGAGAAATAGTAAAATACATAGCGCAAATCCAGCGTAAAGAATATATTTTGATCTCTCACCCGTAAACCATTTGTACGGCGTAAAGTAAAACACAGAAAAAGCTATGATGGCAATAAACACACTCGTCAGCTGCTTGCCAAAGAAATACGTATCGCTATAATTCGTGCCGTAAGCATAATTCATCACGTTGGCGCGTTGCGGCCCCAGCGCATACATAACAATCAGCCCAAGTAGCAACAAAAGCCCCATATAAAGCACAATCTGATACATCGGTCGATGGCTTCGAACCGGCTGAGCGATAGATTGACGATTTTTGGCGACCGAATTACGCAATATGACCTCCAGCAAGCGCCAGCATCACGCCGATAAACGCCATCACGCAGCCAATGACCCAGAAGCGCATCGTCACTTTAGTTTCTGGCCAACCAATCGCCTCCAAGTGATGATGAATCGGCGCAGACAAGAAAATCTTTCTCTTAAACAACTTCTTGCTGACGATTTGAGTCAAGCTCGATCCCGCCTCGATTACAAATAGCAAACCAATCACAGGAAGCAGGAGTAAAGAGTCGGTCAGCATTGCCACAACGCCCAAACACGCGCCGTAAGCAAAACTTCCAACGTCACCCATGAAGAATCGAGCTGGGTAAATATTGAACCACAAATAACTCAAAAGCACACCAACAACTGTAAAGCAAAATCCCGCCAATATAACATGTTGTTGCAGTAAAGCAATCACACCAAACGCCCCAAAGCTAATACCAAGCAGCCCGCCTGCCAGCCCGTCCATTCCGTCAGAAATATTAACAGCGTTGCCAGTAGCCACCACCGCAAATGCAAACAACGGAACTATCAACCAACCAATATTCACCTCGCCCACAAACGGAACGTGAAAACTCGCCACGCCCAGTTTGGCAAAGAAAAACCAACCAAGCACCACGCCAATCAACGTGATCAGCGCAAACTTCACTGGACTACGAAGCCCAGCGGCGCCGCCACCCAAACCACGCAGATTGATGATATCGTCAATCAGCCCGACAATTCCGCCACCAACCAACGCTGCCAGAGGAAGCCAGGTCTGCGCTCGGTCTAAATTGAAGAAAATCGTCACCACAAAGATTGAAATTACGCCAATTACTCCAGCCATCGTCGGAATGTTTCGCCGCAATTTTGCCGCTTGGAATTTGGCGAAAATCTTCAGCTTTTTCCCATCAGTACTTTCCGACCTTTGGCGCTTCCAGAAGCGATATCGATAAGCGAAAAACGTATAAATTGGCGTTAAAAACATCGCTAGTAAAAACGCGCCGACGCTGAGTAAAAATACGTGCGTCAATTCATTGGTCATTGTTTGTAAAGCTATTCCCATATTTATTCCTTTGGTACTATTTTCATATAATCAATCATCCAGTTGGATATATCTGTAAAAATTGGTCCAGCGTGAAGATTTCCTTGCAAATTAATCCCCTTGCCTGGAGCCGCTACACGTACCATTATGACATATTCGGCGCCATTTTTTCCACCGCCATAACCAATATATGTAGCAATCGTTTCCTTCTGTGTGTAAGCGCCATTAACCACCGTTTCAGAAGTACCCGTTTTTCCACCGATTTCATAGCCAGATTTGTCACTCTTTGACAGGAATAAAGATCGGCGCGCAGTCGTTAGCATAGTTCGCATCTGCGACGACGTGCCACCGCTTACGGTTTGGCGAATAACTTTATTTTCCGACGGTTTCAGATTGCCAGATTCGTCAATTGTACCAATGAGAACGGTTGGTTTGTAATATTGACCGCCGTTAACCAGCGATGAAAATCCAGCCGCGACTTGAACCATAGTCAAGTTCATACTTTGCCCGTAAGTCATAGCCGAATAACGAACCTCGTTTCCTTCAGCGCTATCTGGCGGATAAATATAGCCCGAAGCCTCGCCCAGCTCAATTCCAGTTTTAGCGCCAAAACCAAATTTATCGTGATAATATTCATACAAAGTCTGGCGAGCCGGCAAATTAATCTGCGAACCATTTCCTAATTTTCGAATCGCGGTAATTGTACCGACGTTGAGCGAATTGTTAAACGCGCCTTGAATCGTCATCGTGCCACTCAAACCTCTCAAGACATTACACATCGTGCGATCAGCGACTTTAATACAATCGGTATTATTATACGTGCTGGACGGCGTAATAACACCCTTGTCAATTGCCGTAGCAAAACTAAATGATTTTATAATCGATCCCGGCTCAAATGGCACCATCGACGCGCTATCCACAAACACCGACCCGTTTTTCTGCTTGGCAAAATCCGCCGGATTATAAGTCGGATAATTCGCCATTGCCAAAACTTGACCGTTTTTCGGATTCATAACAATCACGCTTCCCTCGGTGGCGCCAGCTGCTTCGACTCCCTTTTTCAACGCCAATTCAGTCTGGCTTTGGATGTTCCTGTCCACCGTCAGCGCCAAATTGTCGCCAGATTTCGCCTCGATTCGCATATTATTTTTTCCAACCGTCAAAGGTATATTCCTCACGTCAGTTACAGATTGCAATAGCCCATCCCGACCCTTAAGCTGCTTATTCAAAGAGCCTTCGACGCCATATTGACCTTCGCCAGCCGCATTCACAAATCCAAGCACGTGCGCGCCCAACTGACCTTCGGGATAATTTCTGATCGAACTTTGCTGATAAAGCACGCCGGCAAAGTTCTTCTTTTTCAATTTTTCCGCCTGAGTTCTGGTAATATTCTTTGCCAAAACTTCATAGCGCGACTTTTTATTATTGAGCCGTTCAGATACATTTTCCGTCATTTCGCCGCCAGCAATTTCCCTCAAACTATCAACAAGCTGACTCCGCTCTTTATCATCAATCGACTGCGGATCCGCAATCACCGTATAGACCACCTGATTAAGCACCACAGGAACTGGCGTTTTCCCGTCCATCATGTAAATTTTCCCGCGCTCCGCAGGAATGATAAATTGACGCTGCTGACTTGCCCGTGCTAATTCCGTATATTTGCCATATTGCAAAATCTGCAATTGAAATAATCGCAACACAAAAGCTGCCATCACTACTAGTAAAGCGATGGCTAACCAACCAGTTCTTGAACGAATAAGCCGCTGCATATTGCTTATCTTATTATATCACTATTGTGCGTAATGCGTTTCAGTTGTCGTCATAGCTGAAGCGACATTGCTATTCTTCACTTTCTCCAACGCCGTCAAGCGTGCGTTCTGCACTTCCAATTCTGACTTTTTTGCGCTTAGCTCGGTGATTTTTGTGTCCAGACTCTGAGCTTCATAGCCGTAAGCTGTAAGCCTGGTTGCCTGAGTAAGATAAATCAAGCCCAGTACTGTAATCATCAATGCAACTAGCACTGTATGAGCAACAGGACCAAGTTTGACCTGAGACTGAAAACGTGTAGAATTCTGATTTCGGCGCAATTGACCGTGTGAACGTCGTGAAGTAAATGTGGTGGTGTTTGTCATTTGTCTCTATCTTTTATGTTTATATTTATATTTAACATAACAAACCAGCCCGCCCGTTAAAGACAGGCTGGTTTCTATAAGGTATATTCCGGAATATGCTTTAATTTAGCCGCGGCGTACTGAAACAGTCTCTGCCTTGTCTGTATTCTGGAATTCTACTTTGATGTGGATTGGCATAATAGCCTCCTTCTTTTTTGTTTTATTTTTTCACGGCGTATCGAAATTTTGCACTTCGACTACGCGGATTGTGAACATCTTCAGTTCCAGACACCGGTTTTTTCTCTGGAACAATCAGCTCAGCCTCATAGCCAGCCGTCGCTTGCTCCGAAAAATAACGCTTGATCAATCTATCTTCCAAGCTATGAAAACTAATTATTCCTACTCGCCCACCCTTATTAAGTAAGCGTGGCAAAAGTGGCAATAGTTCTTCAATCAGCTTAAGTTCGCGATTGACTTCAATGCGTAGCGCCTGAAAAGTACGAGTCGCAGGATGATGCTTCATACTACCGCGACCAACGGTTTGCTTAATCAGATCAGCCAGCTCAGTCGTTCCCTGAATTGGTCGAGCTTTTACAATTGCCTGCGCAATTCGCCTTGCTCGTCCGGGATTTTCCTCGCCGTAACGAATAATCAGCTGCGTCAAATCATCAACCGAATACGAATTGACAATATCTGCCGCTGTAATTTCCGTCCGATTGTCCATCCGCATATCTAGCGGACCGTCAAATCTGAACGAAAAACCTCTCTCTGCTCTGTCAAGCTGCGGTGACGACACCCCCAAATCAGCCAAAATCACGTCAAACTTACGCCCCTGCTTGACCAAATCTTGCGCCGCACTCACAAAATCTTTGTGAATTAAAGTTACGCCTTTTTCAGCCAAATCGCCCAATGTCTTAATCGCGTTTTCATCACGATCGACTAACACTGAGCTCAAGTAATTATCCGTCCTATTTAAGAATGCCCTGGCATGGCCGCCATAGCCAGCCGTCAAATCGAGATACGACTCGCCTTCGACTGGCTGCAGCTTACTAAGGGTTATCTCCAAAAGTACGGGAACATGGATCGGTTCGTCTGTCCTAGACTCTTCCGACTGTGGTGGATGTTCTTTAATACTCATCATTATTCCATTATACAGAAATAATGCTCGAGATCACCTAACTGGATATTTAATTCTGGCTTTTTTGTATTTGTGTTTTGTTTGTTTTTGTTGTCTTAGAGTGGAAATTTGTTGATTGTCAGTAACAACCATGCTTTCCAAAGAGACTTATGTGTGAGGTGGAGTTTTTTTGGGAGGTGTTTGAGGAAGGTGCGTTGCCGTTTTTAATGTGGAGCAAATTGCCACATGCCATTTTCAAATACCCAGATAGTTGATCTCGAGAGGTTTCTAATTGTTAAAGTGCTTAGCTAATCTACTATTCCGCATTCTCGGCCGCTATTAGCCGAAAATATTCCCCCGCTCGCACAGCAACGACTTCTCTGTCAATTCCAGCGTAGTCGAGCAAATGCTGCTCAATCGTCACTCGTCCTTGTTTTTGATCGAGCGCCGATGCGGTTTTACCTCGTCGGAATTTAACGTTCAGGTCAGCAACTCGCTCATCCAGAATACTTCCTGTTAGAGCGCTTTCCACTTCCCGATCCCAGATTTGCTGTGGATACAAGTGGAGATATTTGCCAAACCCGCGAGTTAGCACGACGCCTGATGCAAATTCTGCCCTGAGTTCAGCCGGAATCGTCAAGCGTCGCTTGTCGTCCAACTTACGCTCAAAGTAATCTGTCTGCACGTCGTCCTTCCTTCGTGGTAGATTAGTTGTTTTTTACAGTGGATGTTTGTTTTTGTTGGTGATTTTCCATCAACTTTCGTTCCACTGACTCCACTATACTACCCACAGCTACCCACTTGCAAGCCCTTTTTATGACTTTTTACCCATTTTTATGTCAAATAAAAACTTTTCCACATTTTTGTGGAAAAGCCTAGTGTTGGGTTGGTATAAGACGACGCTATTAGTATCTCTCAGCAGACTCTCTACTTGCCTGCCTCAAAACCTCATCGATTGCCAGCGCATCAGGGGAAACTTCCAGCGCCCTACGGTTAATTCCGTATAGATATAAATTGTCCAAATCTCGCACGCGACTCAAAGCCACATAACCCATACCTTCGACAAACGCCTTTCTCAGATCAATCTTAGCCGCATCAAGCGTCATTCCCTGACTTTTGTGAACTGTTATCGCCCACGCCAAACGCAGCGGAACCTGAGAAATACTCGCTCGTTTGCGCTCTCCGTCCCGCAATTCCCAAACATCCGGCACCATCGTCACCCGACGACCATCTCGAAACTCAACAACCGGATATTCCGTCAGCGGCTCAAAATCAACTACCGTGCCGATACTTCCATTGGCATATAATTTTTGCGGCGAATTTTTAACCGCCATCACCAACGCGCCCAGCTTAATCACCAGATTTTCTGGCGCCAGAAC
>CBDEJQ010000019.1:0-74782 GCA_965240135.1 uncultured Candidatus Saccharibacteria bacterium | reverse complement strand
CCTAAATGGCAATAAGGCCCACGCTGTATACATAGCATACGATACCGCACAAACAAATAACCCAATTGTCGCCAATTATACACTGCCAACTTACCAGTCTGCTCTCCTAATAACTCCTGGTCCTTTTTATTGTAATGAAGGAGAGAAAGGAAGAGGAGGGAAAATGAAGGCATTAAGACGAAAAGAGGAAGCCCATATTTAAAAGCAGAAAATGCACCGATTATTCCTCTGATAATATCGTCAGATACTGGTAGTCGCGGATTAATATACGTATTAAACAATATAGCAATAAACTTAAGAGGATTACTATGTAGAGGGTTATGTGCCGCACCAGTAGTAAGCAGAGGTTGAGTGTATATTTGGAGCCATAGTATTAAACATAGTCCTGCTAATACTGAGGCGAATATAAGTAGACTCCACTTCTGAATATTAAAAGGAATTTTCTTATTTTTATTAGGAGAAAATAGGTGCTTTGGCAAGAATATTAAAGGGAAGAGCAAAAGTATGGAAACTGACTTAGTGAGTATTGAGAAGCAGAATATGAAAACGATAAGTAATTGTTGGCGGCGTGTCATTGGATGTTTCTGGCTGAATAGGTTTGATATAGTAGCTACAGCGGTGAAAATTGCTATGTTTGCCATACAATCTCCTGAAAGAGAAGCTGACAAGTGTATCATTAGTGGAAATAATCCAGTTGTCACGAATGCCCATTTACCAACACGCACCCATTTGATAATGAAATACAGGGCGATAGAATAAAATATTAAATTAAATAATCTTCCGAATAAAATCGTTATTCCTAATGATCCGTGTATAGTATTTGCTATACCAATGCCGATAGCTTGCGGCAGGTGCATAATTGGCGGATAACCAGTAGCACTACTGCATTTATGGGTTTCTGTGTCATTTTTATTAATAAGTTTTTTATAGCTAGTTATAAAATTGTTAGCCTCTGCTTCCTTCACTTTTAATAAAATATCTTTAGGTAGAGAGCAGGATTTCCCTGACTCGACTCTTCCTTGAGATAATGTGTAGGAGCGCATGTAGTGATGGCCCTCATCTGCAACCGACAACAAAGGCACGGTAATTGCAGATAATACTCCAAAGAACAATGACAACGATATAAAAACATTCTCAGGCTTTTTAATAAATGATAAGAAATAGGACCAATATTTTTTCATATGCTAAGCAGATTATAAATTAGAATAATATATTGATCAAACTTGTTATACTATTAAATATATGCAGGCTCAAAAGAAGGATTATATATGGAACTCGATAGGGTCATTTTTACAGAGTGCAATTTCTCCAATTCTTCTGATTATTATTACGCGTCTTAACGGAGTTGGGGATTCTGGATTATTTTCTTTTGCAATGTCTCTTTCGGTGGTATTTTGGGCTATATCTTTATGGGGTGGTCGAACATATCAAGTTTCCGATGTTAAAAAAGAGTTTTCTAGTGGTGATTATATTGTAGTACGCTTTATATCATCATTAATTGTAGCGGTTTTTTCCATAAGTTTTTGCATATTAAGCAGATATGATCTTATAAAAACAGAATTAATAATGGTCTTAGTGTCATTTAAGATTTTGGAATCAATTGCCGACTCGATGTATGGGGTATTACAGATTCATAATAAATTGTATATAGTGGGAATTTCTCTAACCATGAAATCTGTTTTCGGCTTCATGCTCTTTACTCTGGTTGATATTTTGACCAAAAACATCGTTTATGGCGCTTTATCTATATTTATAGTAAATATAGCAGTGGTTATTTTTTACGATATTCCATGGATGAAACATGTAGAAAGTGTTGGCTTAACTAAGAAAAATATTATGCAAGCTGGAAAAATTATGAAAAAAACTGCAGAGGTGTTCGTTGTAGTTTTCTTAACGATGTTTTCTTTGAATATACCTCGTTATTTTTTGGATAAATATCATTATGATCAAATTGGGTATTTTGGAATAATGGCGATGCCGATAACTTTATTAACTCTATTTATATCATTCGTTCTTCAGCCTAATGTCGTAAATTTATCTGAATTATTAAAAAAGAAAAAGATAAAGGAGTTTACTAAAATTGTTAGTAAGATAGATTTTATAACGTTTACATTGGGAATTTTATTTGTTGTTTCGAGTTATTTAATCGGAGTTTGGGCTCTTAATGCTGTTTTTGGTATTGATATAAATAACTTTCGTATAGATTTAACTATTATGGTTATCGGTGCCGTAGCGAACGCTTTTGTGTCAATTTATGTTAATTTATTGATAATTCTACGTCGATTTAAGGGTCAATTTTATACACTACTCGTTACGAATATTTTAGCAGTGGCGCTGTCTATCTATTTAATTGATAGACTGGCTATGTTGGGTAGCGTGCTAGTTTTTATGATAATTAGTTTTTTACAAGCAATCATTCTTTTGTTTATATATAAGAGGTCTCTAAAAAATGTTATAATGCTTAGTGAGGATAAGGTGAGGTATGAGTAAAAAATATATAATTTTAGGAGCGGGCGGGCAATTAGGCAAGGCTTTATGCGCAATGTTCCCAGATGCCAAGGCTCTAACTCATAAAGAGTTGGATATATCTGATGAAACACAAGTAAATGCGTTTGATTGGTCTAAATACGATGTTATTTTAAATGCGGCAGCGTTGGTTAATTCTGATGGTTCAGAGACTTCAGAATTAAGAGCTAAAACTTGGCTAGCTAATGCTTATGGTCCACGGAATTTAGCTAAAATTGCGATTGAGAAGAATAAAACTATCGTTCATTATTCTTCTGATTATGTTTGGGATGGGCGAAAAAAGAATCACAAAGATGATGAAGTTGTTGCGCCGCTATTGGTTTACGGACAGAGTAAAGCTGCTGGTGATTTAGTAGTCAGCTTAGTGCCAAAGCATTATATTATGCGAGTATCTTGGGTAGTTGGTGATGGTCATAATATACCAAAAACCATGAAAAAACTGGCAGACATGCGTATTAATCCAAAGGTTGTTGATGATCAATTTGGACGGTTAACTTTCGCCTCAGAAATTGCTAGGGCTACTAAATATTTCTTAGATAATAAAGTGGCGTATGGATTATATAATGTGACCAATGACGGTCCAGTAAAATCATGGTATGAGATTGCTGCTGATGTATTTGAATATGCTGGATATGATCGTAATCGCGTACGGCCGATTTCTACAGATGAATATGCAGCGGATAAGCCAGGTTTTGCTCCACGACCACTTAATAGTGATATGGATTTAGTAAAATTACGTCAAACAGGATTTGCTCCGGCTGATTACACTGACATGTTGAAAGAGTATATTAAACAACTTCCATTAGATGAATAGGAGATTCAATAATTATGAATAAAGATATTTTAAACGTTTTATATCAAAGTGATGATAATTATGCGGCAGTAAGTGCGATCTCTATCGCATCTTTACTGGAAAATAATAAACACTTAAAACAGATTAATATTTTTTATCTTGGGCACAAGCTTAAAAAAGGCAGTATTAATAAGTTTAATGAAATGATTGGTAATTATAAAAACGCTACAATTACCTTTGTCGACGTTTCTGGCTATCCTGATGAATTAAAGGAAATAGGCGTTAAGGCTTGGAAAGGATTGTATATAACTTGGTATAAAATGCTGGCATTTGCTAAGCTTGATATCAAGACGGATCGAATCTTATATATAAATCCACATACGGTAATTAGTGGCGCTCTTGACGGTCTTTTGGAGCTTGACTTTGAGGATAATATTTTGGCGTTATCATATGATGCAACTATGGTTAATGCTCATAAAAATGCAATCGGTTTAAAACCTACTGATGGATATTTTAACTGTGGAATTATGCTTGTTAATCATAAAAAATGGATAAAAGACAAAATTGATTCTAAGATGCGTGAACATTTACGACATAATCATTATGAAGTGGCTGACCAAGATCTATGTAATGTCTTTTTTAAGGATAAAATTAAACTAGTTGGCGTTGAATATAATTTTTCTACTGTATTTTATGGTTATGATATCAAAAAATATATTAAAGCTAATGGTTTTATGCCAGAAAGCTTCTATAGTTATAATGAGATTATGGAGGCTTACTATACTCCAAAAATTATTCATTCTCAATTTGGCATAACGGGTCGACCATGGCAGGTAGGAAATGATAATCCAGTCGGCTTATTATGGCGCAAGTATTTGGAGATGACTCCATGGAAGAACGCTAAAATGCCAGAAGCGAAAAAAGATATAAACTGGCGACTTTATAAATTACTACCACAAGCAATAGTTGTAAAATTATATGCTTGGGCAGTCAAACGTAAGTTTGCTAAATAAAATATTTCTACCAAAATTTTGACAATAGGCTGTGAGCTCGTGACGTAATGCGAGTTTTTGCGGCGAATGAAGCTTTATTCCAGTTGATACTCTTAAATTTATTGGCGAAATCGTTGTATACTTCTTTTTCTTCGTTGAATCGGATTCCGTTTTTACCTTTTTCTTTACTAGATAATGAGTCTGCAAATCTACGATATTGAAACGTTTCTGTCGAATCGAAACATAGAGAAGCTCCGCCAATTATCATGGTTAGTTCGATAATGACATCTTGAAGAATTTTGTATCTTGGATCGAATGAATATTTTTTAAGTGTACTAGTTCTCCAGACAATCGACGGAAAATAGAGCCAATTGCCATGACAAAGTGACGTAGCGAGTTTTTCTCCTGCTAATACGCAAGTTTTTTTAGGATGTAATAATCGTTTGATTTTATCGACTAAAGGTAGATATGTATTATTTTTGGCATCTATTACCTGCACGCCAGGCTGGTAAAAATCAGCTTCGTTAATATTCTTTAATGCGGTTTCGACGTAATTGGGCAATAGTTTATCGTCACACCCCATAATTACACAAAAAGGAGCACTTGCATGTTTAATTGCATAATTAAAATTGTTAGTAATACCTATGTTTTTACGATGTCTAATATACGTGATGCGTTTATCGTTAATTTTACTGTAATAGTTTTTGGCAGTCTCATCTGGGTAATGATCGTCAAGAATAGTTAGATGCCATGCATCACTAGTTTGTTCCAATACTGAGTCAACCGCCTGTTTTAATAAAGAAAATTCTCCCCAATATGGAATTATTATATCTATTCTATTTTTCATTTGATAACCTTATGGATAATTCTTGATGTAAATCTCTTAGCCTTCGCTCGTTTTGATCAATACGCTGACGCTGATTGTTGATTATGTAAAATAATAAAATTATTGCTGTGGTTTGTAATATATCAAATACACTTAATTCCGATGAGTCGAGCGGTGGGTGATTGATTGAAATATTATAAAGCGGAAATGATCCTACTAACACAACCATAATAATCAGCCAGATAATCAGTTGATGTTTGAAGCGTGTTGCGCTGACTCTACGGAGCTTAAATTGGGTGATTATATTAATGAGAGCCGCTAGGATAATCGGCACGTTAAGTAACACAAGAGTAATATATCTCATTCAAATAACTCCGTTAAACGTTGTTTAAATAATCGCTTGACAATATTAATAGCATTCCAGTTATTTTGCCCCTTAGCTCGAGAATAATCGGTGTAAATGGCTTTGATTGGATACTCGGCAATATTCATTCCAGACTGTTTGGCACGCCAGATCATTTCAGAACAAAATTCATATCCAGTAGATTTCCAGTCAAGATTATCGATTGCTTTTCGTGAATAGACTCGCAGACCGGACTGTGAATCTGTAACGTTAGTCCCGAATAAAACATAAGTAATGAAGCTTAATCCTTTATTTCCTAAAATTTTTGTTTTTGACATGCCATCACTGTTAATTAGTCGACTACCAATCAATAGATCTGCATTAGAAGTAGAGATTTTTTTAATTCCAGCTAAAACGTCTTCTGGGTCATGTTGACCGTCGGCATCCATCGTGGCGGCAATATCATAATTATTTTGTCGAGCGTAGGCGAGGCCAGTTAATGTAGCACCTCCAGCTCCGGAATTTAATATGTGATCAATAACTATTGCGCCGCCTTTTTTAGCTTGCTCAAGAGTGTCGTCTTTGGATCCGTCATTAATTAGCACTACATCAATAGAATATTCTTTTTTAGCCTCTGAAAATATTTTCTTAGATTTTTTAATAACATTTTTTATAACAGGAGCTTCATTGTAAGCAGGAATGATAATACAAACTTTTTTCATATTATTTATTAATTAACCTTGTAAAATAACTACCATATCCAGATTTAGTAAGTGGCTCGGATAGATTTTTTAGCTGATCTTTAGAGATCCAACCGTTATAAAAGGCGATTTTTTCAGGACTGCCAATAATCCTACCGGTTCGTTTTTGGATAACTCTAACAAAGTCTGATGCATCAGTTAAGCTGTCAATCGTTCCTGTATCCAACCAAACGTCTCCATTATCTAAGGTCTGAACTTGCAATTTGCCGCGACGTAAGTATTCTGCATTAATGGATGTAATTTCTAATTCTCCTCGAGCTGATGGCTTTACGTTCTTAGCAATCTCTACTACGTCATTATCATAAAAATATAAGCCGACAACTGCGAAGTGGGATTTTGGGGAAGTTGGTTTTTCTTCAATTGATATTGCCTGATTTTGGTCATCAAATTCAACGACACCATACCTTTCTGGGTCAGATACTTTGTAGGCAAAAACTGTACCTCCGTCGGGATTTGTGCATTCCCGCAGAGACTCATCTAAACGCTCTCCATAAAATATATTATCCCCCAGTACTAGGGCTACTTTATCGTCACCAATAAAATCTTCACCAATAATAAAAGCTTGCGCCAGACCATCTGGGGTGTGTTGAACAGCGTATTCTAGATTTATACCCCATTGTGATCCGTTACCAAGAAGCCTTTTGAAACCGTCTTGGTCATCTGGAGTGGTAATTACGAGAATGTCGCGAATTCCCGCTTGCATTAATGTGGTAAGCGGATAATAAATCATTGGCTTGTCATAAATAGGCATTAATTGCTTGCTTATGGCCTGAGTAATTGGCCATAATCGCGTACCCGATCCACCCGCTAAAATTATTCCTTTCATAAACCTCCTACTTTTCTGATATAAGTATAGCAAATAGGTATGTTGATTGACAAAGATAAGATTTATCGTACGAGATATTGGTACATATAGAAACTAATTAAATAATTTACTTAGTTTATCTCGCCAATCTTCTGGCGTAAATCCGGTTTTTTTAATTTTCGTTAAATTCAAAACACTATTTAAGGGACGTTTGGCTGAATCTGGTTTATCCGAGAAGTATTCGGCTGTAGAAATTGATCGTACGTCTGAAGCTGGCTTGCCTGATTTTTCAAATACGATTTTAGCAATTTCAGCCCAACTAACAAACGGACCTTCGTTGGTTATATTATAAGTTCCATATGGTAGATTTGCATCTAAAAGATGCTTAATACCACAGGCTAAGGTGTCTGTAAAAGTTAACCTGCCGATTTGATCGCTTACTACAGACGGCTTTATGTTGCATGCCGCTAAATCTTTCATAGTATTTATGAAGTTTTTACCCTCACCGACAACCCAAGAGGTTCGGACTATATAATGCTTATCTGTTGTAGATGCAGCTAAATCTCCGTCGGCTTTGGTTTTTCCGTAAATATTGAGTGGAGAGAAGGGTTCGTCTTCGTAATGGATTATTCGCGATCCATCAAAAACATATTCAGACGAAACGTGTACCAGAGTTAGATTGTGTTTCGTCGCTGCTTCTGCTAAAAAGCGTACAGCTTGGTGATTGACAAGATCTACTTGATGAAAGTTTTCAGGTTTCTCGGCTGCATCAACGTTAGTCCAGGCTGCGGCGTTTATAATGACCGATCCATATTGCCAATCGAAAGAGTCGACAGCAATTTTATTGGTAATATCTAAATCTTGACGCGATAATGCCGTTGCATTGGGAAAAACACGTTGTAGTGCTCGCCCTAGTTGACCATTAGATCCACTAATAAATACCGCTTTATTATCCATTAAATCTCCATAGGAATTACATTACTTAATAGTGGATGTGCGGCATCTTTTTCAGAAATAATTGCTTGATCCTTATCAATTGGCCAGCTGATTTTTAGTTCTGGATCAAATAAATTAACAAAAGTATATTTAGCATCTGGGAACCAATGAGCGTCAACTAGATATGTGTAGGCGACATTATCATCAAGTGTTTGATAGCCGTTAGCTACACCCTTAGGAACAAAAATTGCCGTACCCGGATTAATCTCGTGGGTGAAAACTCGGCCGAAGCTATCTCCTTTACGGAGGTCGCACCAGGCGCCAAAAACGCGACCGTTAGCAGTTGATATAAATTTATTCCAAGGCTCAGCATGAAGTCCACGAGTGGCGCCAGTTTTGTCATTGAAGCTGATATTGTTTTGTACGATATCGAACGACGGTAAACCTAATGCTTCCATTTTTTCTTTTTGATAATTCTCTTTGAACCAGCCGCGATTGTCGCCATGTACGGGTAATTTAATGACAAATAACCCTGGAATTGACGATTCAGTGACTGTAAGTTCGTTGTAGTCAGTTGGGTCAAACATAACTAATTATTGTCCTTGCTTTGCATAAGCTGCTTCAACGGCGTCTTTTTGGGCGCGCCACCAGTCTTCGTGTTCGCGATACCAGTTAATAGTCTGCATTAATCCATCGTGCATGCCGGTTTTATTATCTGTGTATTGCGGTTGCCATCCTAACTCGCGGCGTAACTTGCTGGAATCCATTGCGTAGCGCATATCATGACCTGGACGATCGTTGACATGTTCGTACCAATCTTTACCTTTACCCATTAGCTCACAAATCAATTCAATCACCATCTTATTGTTAATGTGATCATTATCTGCGCCAATTATGTAGGTTTCTCCTAGAACGCCTTTTTCTAAGATTAAATGAACCGCTGAGTTATGGTCATCAACATGGATCCAGTCGCGTACTTGTTCACCGGTACCATAAAGTTTTGGCTTGATATCACTTAAAATATTGGTAATCTGACGCGGAATAAATTTTTCAATATGTTGGTATGGCCCGTAATTGTTAGAGCAGTTTGAGATAGTTGCTTTAATACCAAAACTACGAATCCAGGCGCGAACTAGCATGTCGCTGGAAGCTTTAGTACTAGAGTAGGGACTGGAAGGTTTGTATGGAGTGTCCTCTGTGAAGCGATTTGGATCATCAAGCTCTAGGTCACCAAAAACCTCATCAGTTGAGATGTGATGTAGCCTCTTATTATGTTTTCGAATAGCCTCTAGGATGGTATATGTACCAATTATATTTGTTTCAACAAATGGCCATGGATTACGTAAAGAATTATCATTGTGACTTTCGGCGGCGAAGTGTACAACTATGTCATTTTCAGCGACTAATTTGTCTATTAATTCGGCATCACAAATATCGCCTTCTACGAATGTAATTTGGTCAGCTACAGTTTCCAAATTAGCACGATTTCCGGCGTATGTTAATTTGTCAATAACAGTGACTTCATATTCTGGCTTGTGTTTTACGGTATAATGCACAAAATTCGAGCCAATGAATCCCGCGCCTCCCGTGACTAGCATCTTTGTCATAAGTATAGTATATCAGGTATAATAGAGAAGTTATAGAGGAGGATATTATGAAAGTTGTAATTGTTAGCGGCTATTTTAATCCATTACACGGTGGACATTTAGATATGATCGAGGCAGCTGCAAAAATGGGTGATTATTTGATTGTAGTGGTGAATAACGACAAGCAGCAATTGCTAAAAAAAGGAAAAATTATCCTTAATGAAGAAAATCGACTCCGCTTAATGCGAGCATTAAAGGGTGTGGATCAGGTGATGCTTTCTATTGACGAGAATCCTCCGGTTACGGAAACCTTAGAGATGATTGCTCGGCAATATCCGGGATGTCAATTGGTGTTTGCAAATGGTGGCGATAGATCGGCACCAGAAGTTGTTCCAGAGCGTGATGTTTGCGAAAAGTACAACATTGAAATGGTTTATGGAGTTGGCGGCTCAAATAAAGCAGACTCGTCTACTCGAATTAATCAAGCCACCGGACAGGAAAGCTAATCTCAGCTTTTCCGACCATATTTTTCATACACAGCCAAAGTTTGCTCGGCCATGCGCTGCCATGAAAATGTCTTAACGTGTTTTTTGCCTTTTTTAACTAGTTCATTGCGCAATTTGTCGTCGGATAAGATGTCGTCAATTGATTTTGCTATATCCTCGACACTGAAAGGGTCAAAATAGTGAGCGGCATCGCCGTGGGTTTCTGGTAAGCAAGTGGCTGTACTCGAAGCGACTGGCGCGCCGTGTAACATTGCCTCTAGTCCTGGCAGACCAAATCCTTCACTAAGCGAAGGGAAGCAATAAACTGCCGTATTTTCGTACATCCAGCGTAATTGCTCGTCTGATATAAAGCCGGTAAACACGACATTTTTAATTCCGTGTTCATTGACATATGCTTCGTGGCGAGCGTAATTGCTATCTTTTTTACCCGCCAAAGCCAGCGTTAAATCTGGATATTTTTTCTGTAACAAAGCAAACGCATCAATTAGTCGTCGAAGGTTTTTATGCGGCGTCGGTCTACCGATATACATAATGAATTTTTTACCAATCAACTCGTCAACAGGTTCGTTACCTTTTGGTAACTCATCCGCAGATTCCAAAGTTACAGTAATTTTCTCTGGGTTTACGCCGGTGAATTTAATCAAATCATTTTTTACGAAGTTAGAAATTGTAATAATATGCGAAGATTTTTTAGCAACTTTTTTATTAACCCATTTGTAAATTTGCTGCTTAATCCAGAAGATCACAGGATTTTTATCTGGATTCTTAAACCTGACAGTGGTCAAATCTTGCATCGTAGTAACAACTGGACTGGAATTATACCAAACAGGCTGCTGAACCATCGCAAAATGAACTAAGTCTGGATGAAGACTTTCAAGTTGTTTTTTAAAGCCGATTTGCTCGTCGAAAGTATATTCTTTATATGGACAAATGACTTTTTTAAAGTGCGAGTTGCTTGGTTGCCAACCATCGAAGTCTTTTGGCTTAAGCAGAATAACATAATCGTTTTTATTATCAATTTTCTGCAAATAATGAATCAGCCGTTCGATGTACCGACCAGTGCTAGTCCTTAATGTTCGGGCGTCAATTACGATTTTCACGATAATGTTCCTTCCATGATTTATCAACTATATTTTTTATCGCTTTATGGAAAATTGCAGCTGAAAATTCGTTGGCTGTGGCTGAGATTTTTGTTGGTGAAACTTTTTTACCAGGAAGTTTATCTAAGGTTTTTATCAATGAAGAATCTGTTTGCTCAGAAAAGAACCAGCCGTTTTTTTCAGGTTTTATATAGTCAAGTGCTCCGCCAGCTTCATACGCAACCACTGGAATACCAGATGCCAACGCTTCGACTGGCGCAATTCCGAAATCTTCGTGTGAACAAAAAATAAATAAATCTGCTTTTTTAATATATTTTTCTCGTGTGGCATTATCGACAAATCCTAAGAAATTAGTATGTTTATCGGCGATATTTTTTAGATTATCAACGTCTGGACCTTTTCCAATAATATCTAATTGCCAGCCAAGTTTCTGGCAAGCTTTAATAGCAATATCAAGCCGTTTCATTGGCACAATTCGCCCCCAAATCAGACAGCGAGGTTTTTTGGGGATGGACGTTTGCTTGCGATTTTTAGCAAGTGGCGAAAAGCTCGACACGTCAATTGGCGGAAAAATAACCGTACTTTTTCGCTGGTAAAACTCTTCAATGTCAGCCTGAATTCCCGTAGAGTTGGCGATAAAAACATCGACTTGCTGAGCAGCGTTAAAATCTCGTTTTTTCAGTGGTCGAACTAGGGTTTTTAAGCCTAGGCGCGCCAGCCATTGCGGACGGAAACTTGGTCGTTTGATATATTCGTCGTAGTGCCGCCAATAAAAATGTGTTGGCGTGTGGCAATAACAAATATGAAGTTGATCTGGTCTGGATTTACGGACGAATTTTGCCTCGCCATTTCCCGAACTGGAGATGATAATGTCGAATTCACTGAGGTCGAGCTTAGCGAACCACCATTGTCTAAGAAGTGGCAACAATCGTCTGATTTTTGAAAACGGCCATCGCTGTAAATAGCCAGTAACGACTTTATTATTTAATCTTTCTCTCCATTCATCGCTACAAAAAGAAGTGTAAATTGGCGCATCTGGGTACAATTTGTGAATTTCCAAAACGACTTTTTCGGCTCCGCCGCCGTAAATCCAATCGTGAACTATGGCAATTTTTGGCTTACTCATTAATTATCTTTCTGGAAAATAACCAAGCAGGTTTTTAATAAAATCGTGATGTCCATCCAGATACTCCAGTTCTGGACATAATATAAGTCGATTCGTCGTCGTTCTTCAAAGCTGATACTGCGCCTGCCAGACACTACAGCCAGTCCAGTGAGTCCTGATTTGACCGCTAATAAAACGTGTTTTTTGTCGTAGGCGCTTAATTCGTGCGGCACCAGTGCTCGTGGTCCGACCAGGCTGATGTCGCCCTTTACGACGTTAAACAATTGTGGCAATTCATCAAGACTGAAGCGACGAATGAATCGACCAACTGGCGTCACGCGAAAATCATGATCAAGTTTGTCGCCGTTTTTACGGTATTCTTCAATTAGCTCAGGTTTACCAACCATTCGAAAGACTTCTTCGTCAGTTTTGCCGTCAAACTTTGCATAATGTGAGCGGAATTTGTAGACTTTAAACGGTCGATTGTAGCGAGTGAGACGTTTCTGTTGTTTACCGTGCATTAAAATCGGTCCCGCTGGGTCGCTGATTTTTACGGCAATTGCCACCAAAAGCATAATTGGCGAGGCGATGATAATCCCAGCTGTTCCACCGATAATGTCCATAATTCGCTTAACAATTCGCCCATAGCCCATTAGCGGTGTTGGGTGAGTGTGAATTAGCGGCACGGAGTCGATGATATCAATAGTGTGCTTGGTAGTCATAATTCCGTCGAATTCTGGAGCTTGATAAAAATCCAGATAATGTTTCTGGGCAATTTGATAATGTTCGCTAACGTTTTTTGAGTCGGTTTGGATGATGACGTCAATTTTATCTCTGGTGAGCGCCGATTCTAATGACGAGCGTCGAAGCTTTTTTAATTCAATAGGAATGAATTGGGTTTGCGCAACAATTCCGCTAATCTTAAAGCCAGTTAACGGATTAGTTTCTATAAAATCAGCTAAAACGTGAGTTAAATCACAATTGCCAATTAATACAACACGGCGCGCGCCCAAGCCGCGTTTTAATAGTTTTAGGCGAACAATATTGGCGGCACTGCGGAAAATCATTAGTAAGATGAAACCAATTCCAGTGGCATAGCCAGCGACAAGCTTGGCTGGGAATAATGGAGTATTGGTAAAGAACGTCACAGAAATCATAATCATAATTCCAGTTATTGACGCTAAAAGTATTCGTCCAAAGTTTCGCAATGGGTGCGTGTAAATCTCTCGGTCGTATAAGCCAAAGAAATAGAACATTACAATCCATAACGGTAGCGTCATAAAAATGGAGGTGATAAAATCTATGGCATTAATGCTGATATGAAATGGTCTAGGATCCAGGGAAATTCGCAAAATATAGGCAATAGTAAATGCGCTCAATAAAGCTAGAATATCAAGAACGACCAGGACAATTTTGAAGTAAAAATCAGACTTTTTCCGCATAATCTCTGGGGTAATTATACAAAAATATGCCGATTATAGCAAAACAATGAATCGTATTTATGAAGCTGCCAAAAAACCAGAAATGTATAAACATCGCGATAGTTAGAGATAAGATAAATTGAGCTTTAATTTTACGGATATTTTTTATGGCGAAAAATATGATTATCAACGGGATAATTAGAAAGGCGAATAGCCCAATAATCCCTAAGCCGCTGAGTAATAATATGTAAAAAACGTAGACTGTTTGGTCTGTTGGGACGTTTACGTGAAGGTGTTTTTGGATGAAATTTCCAAGGTTACCGAGTCCGACGCCGAAGAAGAATGTTCGTGGCGATGACATCCAGGATTTTATGGCCAAGTCACTGGCACTGAGCCTGTCGTTGGCGGAAGCTTCAACGAAACCGGCAGGCTGGAAAGAATTGTTGCTTGGTGGAACGTTTTCGGCGGGTTTTGGTGACGGATTTTTGGCGATGGATTTTTGCGGAATCTTAATTTTCCCGAGAGATAATTGATCGACCATACTGACGAAGGTATTGTGCGCGATAAAAGGTGTATTGGCGTATCTAATGTTTGCTGACGAGAATAATAAGACGAATCCAAATAGTAATCCAGTGAAGATGATTGGAAGCTTTTTACGAATAAAAGATGTGTCGATTCGTTTTACAAAAGCGATTATAAATAAGGCTATTATGGCGATAAAAATTGCTAAAAATCCGCCACGGGAAAATGTTAAAGATATGGCGAGAGTCGTGAAAAATAGGCTAAATTTGGCTAAGCGAGATTTTGATTGAAAGAGCGCAAGGAAAAATGCTGGAAGTAGAGAATTGGCGAAGAACTGAGGTTCGGCGGCGAATAAATTGATTCGCGGAAATCCAAAAACGTCGGCTTTACAGCCAGCGCAAAGCGTACCAAATCCTGTTGGTTCAAAAGTGGCGACGGTGAGCTGAATGATTGCTAAAATCCCAAAAACCAGCCCGCTCCATAATCCGACGCTGATGAGTTTGCGTTTTTCTGATTTTGATAATTCCTCGTAAATTAAGCCAGCAGATAATCCGACGGCGAGTAAGAATAATAGCGACAACGAATATAACGTGGTGCGCAGGCGTGCTTCTGCGAAAAATACGCCGACGACGATGGCGATAAAAATTGCCAAAAATCCGCCGATTAGCCATCGGTTTTTCAGTAATTCTTGACGTTTTTTAAGTAGTAATGGCAAGGAAAATAACAGTAGGCTTACGGCAACGATTTGATATAATCCTACCCGCAGCGACGGGAAGTCCAGAATTGATAAGCCGGCACTGGGATGCAGGGCGAAGCCGCCGCCAAAAACAGCAATAGCCAATAGCCAGAATCTAACGTCGTTAATGTATTTTTTTGCCATATTTTAAGTATAGCGTATGGTGTATACTTTAGATATGAAACTGACGAAAAAGCAAAAAATAATGTTGGATTTTATCGATGGATTTATAAAGGGTAATGGCTATAGTCCGACGCTTCGGGAAATTATGCGCGCCTTGGGCTATAAATCGGTGTCGACAGTAGCAAAACATGTTGATAATTTAGTGGCTGCGGGATTTTTGGAGAAGCAGGACGGCGAAGTTAGGTCTTTGACACTGAGTAGTGAGAAAAAAGAAGCTTGGTGGCAGAATTTAGCGAAAGAAATTAAGAAGAGAGAAGCCGAGGACGACGAAAAATCACGCTCGGAAGTGGAGATTTTAAAAAAAGCATTGGAAATTGTCCGTCAGTAACTTTACAACTATTCAAAAACTCGCTATAATACAAGACATATTCCGGCATAGCTCAGTGGTAGAGCGGTTGGCTGTTAACCAATAGGTCGCTGGTTCGAGCCCAGCTGCCGGAGCCAAATTAGTTTTCTATGAAGCTGTCCTTAATAGGGCAGTTTTATGTAGGTTATTTAACGGATATATTTTATGGGAAAAACTTTCAAATATTACGACATTATTTTAGCTGTATTTGCTGCTATATTATTAATCTCTAATTTAGCAGGGACTAAATTAATTGCTTTTGGTCCGATTATTACAGATGGCGGAGCTATTTTATTCCCAATATCTTATATTCTTGGCGATGTTTTAACTGAGATTTATGGCTATAAATATGCTCGACGAGCAATCTGGGTAGGGCTAGGCGTTATGCTTTTGGCAGTGCTGTGCTTTACAATTGTGCGTTATATGCCGCCAGCCCCAGAATATACCGCTCAGGCGTCGTACGAAGCGGTCCTAGGATTCTTCCCAAGGATTGTTGCAGCTAGCTTAGCCGCATTTTTGACTGGATCATTTTTAAATTCGTTTGTATTGGCGAAATTGAAAATTAAAACTAAGGGCAAAAAACTATGGTTACGATTAATTGGATCGACAGTCGTTGGTGAATTATGTGATACTGTAGTATTCGCCTTTGTTGCGTTTGGTGGAATACTTCAGGGAATGAACATGCTGACGTATATTCTGATTGGCTGGATATTTAAGACTGTAGTGGAGATTGTTTTCTTGCCTATTACATATCGCGTAATAGATAAGATGAAACAGGTCGAAAAAGTTGATGCTTATGACGATAAGACTAACTTTACGCCGTTTAGTGTTGATTTGAAATAATTTGGTTGATTTTTAAAGCATTTTTACAGAACGCTTGTTTATAGTGGTTTGCATGAGAGCAATAACCACACCCCAACCATTAGCTAGGTCGCGACTTGTTACGTCCGATTCTAGTCCATCGCCGTTTCGGGCGATAGCTAATCCATTTGTCGACATAGTCGTGCCGGTGCTGAACGAGGAAAAAATTCTTCAAAGCAGCATTGAAACGCTTGACGAATACATGATGGAAAATTTGCCATATCGTTATCAAATAACAATTGCAGATAATGGCAGTCAAGATAACACTTTAAAAATAGCGAAAAACTTGGCGCAAAATCATCAATCAGTTCGTGTTGTAAGGCTGGCTAAACGCGGTCGCGGGCGAGCATTAAAGCAAGTCTGGCAAAGCAGTCAGGCGGATATTTTGGCGTATATGGATGTCGATTTATCCACCAGCTTGGACGATTTTCTACCGATGATTCAGCCGCTTGTGGCGGGCGAAGCTGGCGTGGGGATCGGTTCTCGATTGACGAAAAAATCAAAGACCAGCCGCGGTTTTAAGCGAGAGTTTATTTCACGATGTTATAACAAGATTATCAAATTGACGTCACGGACCAAATTTAGCGATGCACAGTGTGGATTTAAGGCAATTCGCCGTGATGTAGCGAAGAGATTTTTGCCAAAAATTAAGGACAATGAATGGTTCTTTGACACTGAGTTTTTGATTAAAACGGAGCGCGCAGGCGTGCCGATTTATGAGCAACCCGTTACTTGGATTGAAGATACTGATAGTCGTGTGAAGATTGTAAAAACTGCGGTCGATGATTTAAAGGGACTTCATCGAGTTAATAAGGAATTGGACAATCGTTCGTGGCTTGAGAAAATGACTCTTCCGATGTTACTGATTGCGACGGGTGCGTTGTATATGTTTGGCGCGATGCATAATGGTATGGCGAATAGTTATTACGCGGCGGCGGTACAGGCGGCAAACCAAAATTGGACGGCCTGGCTGTTTGGCAGTTTGGACGCGGCGAATTATGTTTCAATCGACAAGCCTCCACTGGCGACGATGATAATGGGGTTTAGTGCTCGACTGTTTGGTTTTTCCAGCTTTTCAATGTTACTACCAAGCGTATTGGCGGGCGTTGGTTCGGTTTGGTTGTTATATTCGGCAGTGAAACGGCAATTCGGCTTTACTAGCGCGATAATTTCTGCAGTCACATTAATGCTAACTCCTGTTGCAGCGTTGATGTTTGGATTTAATAATCCAGATGCTATTTTGACATTTATGCTCACCGCCAGCGGTTACGCATTTCTCAGGTCATTAGAAGGTAGGCGTCCGCTTTTATGGCTTGGTCTGGCGGGGCTGTTTACGGGATTAGCGTTTAACACGAAAATGCTTCAGGGCTTGATGGTTTTGCCCGCGATGGTAATTGTCTATCTGGCGTTCGCTAAGCCGCCAATTGTTACGCGATTTCTACATTTAATGTTTGCGGGCGTAATTACGACGGTGTCGACTTTATGGTGGAGTGTGCTTGTTTGGCTGACGCCGTCTGACAATCGACCGTGGGTTGGTAGTACGAACGACAATAGTATTTGGAGTTTGATTTTTGGTTATAACGGATTTGGTCGGCTATTAGGAAACCGCGACGGCGGAGGTGGCGGAATTCCTCCGAATAGTACTGGTATGGCAATGGCAAGTCCTGGCGGAATGGGCGGCGGCGCTCCCAGTGGCGGTCATGGTCCTGGAGGTACTGGATTTGGTGGGCAAACGGGAGTGTTTAGGATATTCAATAATGATTTCGGACCGAACATCGCATGGTTGCTAATCTTGGCATTAGCGAGCGGCGGACTACTCTTATGGATTTTACGTAAAACTCCGCGAACTAATCGTGGACGAGCGGCGGTGATATTCTGGATGCTTTGGCTGATCGTTCATATCGTAATATTCAGTATGACTAGCGGCGTGATTCATCCGTACTACGTGGTGGTTATGGCACCGGCTGTCGCGGCTCTGGTTGGGATTGGCGTGCCGTTTCTGTGGGGTGCGTACGTCAGGCGAAAGTCGTATGCTTGGATTTTGCCTATGCTGGTCGGCGTGACGGCGGCGATTGTGATAATTATTCTTAGCTACGCTGGTACGATGACTTGGCTAATGTGGACGGTTGGCATTCTGGGGGCTATCGGTATGATTGGGCTATTGGTCAATCTATATACGCCGAAACGTTGGCTTCAGAACCTGGCAATTATCACCTCCGTGGCTGCGTGTATGATTGCTCCGGTTGTTTACACGCTGTCGACTATCAACGTCACGCATACGGGCAGCATTCCGACGGCGGGTCCAAATTCAACAGCGATGCAGGGAAGCAATAATGAAAAATCTCAGGCAGACAGCGCGTTGGTTCAGTATCTTTTACAAAACCAAAATGGTGCGACTTGGTTGGTGGCGGTGGATAGCGCGAATGAATCTGCGGCAATTCAGCTAACCAGCGGTCAGCCAGTCATGGCAATTGGCGGATTTAACGGCAGCGACACGCCACTCACGCTTGAACAATTTAAGCAGTTGGTGGCGGACGGCAAATTGAAATATTACGCCGCTAGTTCGCACGGTCATGGTGGCGGTCCAAATGGCGGAAATAGCGAAATCACAAATTGGATTAAGAAAAGAGGTAAAGTCGTTAATTATGGAGGTAGTGATGTAACATTATACGAACTGTCTGCATAGAAAATTTAACTAAAGGAGAAGTATTATGAAAAGATTAGACCAAGAATCTCAAACAACACCAGAAAATATCTTTAACAATTAGGAAAGCACTTCGAACGAAAAACGCTCAATTAGCGTCGGCGCGGCAATGGGAATAGCAATTGGCGGCGTGGTTTTGTGCGGACTGGGATTTGTTGCGGGTATGCAAGTTGGCGGCTCGAGCGGAAGCCAAATGGGCGGGCAAGCTGGCGGTCCTCCAGGAATGAGCCAATCTCAAGGCGGTCCTGGCGGATCTAGGCAACAATCTGGCGGAAATAGCAGCACGTCTCAATCTCAATCTGATCAATCAGGACAATCGGGCTCGTCTTCAGCTGGACAAACTCCGTCAGCTCAAAATAACACAACTAACACGCCGCCATCAGACGCTTCACAGTCTGGCGTAGCACCGCAACCAACTTCTCAATCCTCTCGACAATAAAAACCTAGTTCTCAATAAAAAATTACCACCTCATCACGGGGTGGTAATTTTATGTAGTTGCAGGTTAGCGTAGAATGAATAGTCCTGTGGCAACTAATGCTAGGGTGGCGATAACACCTAAGAGGGCATTAAATCCTGTGTTTGCAAGTAGACCACTTACAGTATTTTGAGGCTTGTTAACTGGATTATGGGTGGCAGCTGACGGATTAGCAGGCTGTGGCTGTGCTGTCCTAGGGATTGCTGATGTGTCAATAGCCAGAGTACCGCTAAATGTAGCTGAAATTGTTCCGATTGTTGCACTTCTTGTCCAAAGAGTATTCAGGATAGAAGATGCTCCATTGGCTGGCAGTGACAGTAGCTGAATATTTCCAGGAGTTGCCGTACTGTTAATAACGTCTGCTGAGTTGGTTATGGAAACTACGCTTCCTGTTAAATCTTTCAATGGTGAAGCAAAAGATTTGTCGTTAGGTTTAATACTAGGCTGTTGATCTTCAAGATTTAGTGAAGTTAGGGAAGTTAGTCCAGCTAGTGGGCTTATATCTGTAATCTTGTTCTCTTTTAGGGATAGAGTTTTTAGGGAAGTCAGTCCAGATAGTGGGCTTAGATTTGAGATTGAGTTGTGATTTAATGACAAATTCTTAATGTTTTTGGCGGCTTCTATTCCAGCTAGGTTGGTAATATTTGAGTTGTCCAAGTTAAGATCTGTCAATTTTTCCAACTCTACATCAGTAATTTTTTGATTTGCTGCACGAGTTGTACCAAGTTTTTCTCCCAGTTTTTCATTGAGTAGCTTGCGTAGTTCCGTGTCTTTGACTTCAACCTCTTTGGGTTTTCGCATCTCGTATACGCGGACGTAGTCGACTGACATAGTTGCCGGGAAGCCCTCTCCATTTGCAGCTCCTACTGAGTTGATAGGATCATCCCACGGAGCGTCAATGTAGTTACCGCCAATGGCTAAGTTAAGTCGTAAGAAGAAATCCTGATCAAAGGGTCCATTAGGGCTTCCTGTGGAGTTTGAATTCTTAAATTCGGTAATTGTATGATGTAGCTCTCCGTCAATGAAGTATTCAAGTTTTCCTTCAGTCCATTTTACGCCGTACGTGTGCCACTCTGTAGTGTCATTAGTGCCGAACTTACTTGATGGAATAACTCCTTGGCGATTTCTGTGACTTCCAGTTTGACCGGTTGGCGTATTCTTATCTCGCCAGTGTGCGTCAGAAGCAGCGAATTGGCGATTAGAGCCTTTTGCCTCTACAATGTCGATCTCGCCCCAATCAGGCCAACCAGGACCGTACGGAGAGTTATTAGGACTCATCCAAAAACCAGGCCAAGTACTCTTATTCTTTGGCATTTTTATACGAGCTTCGATGTAGCCATATTTAAAATATGCCTTATTTTTCGTCTGTACGAATCCGGAAGTGAAGTTGCCAGTTTTAGTGTTACCACCAGTACAGGTTGCTCCTGGTTTGTATAGTCCAATTAGATTTAAGCTACCGCCACTGACATTAATGTTCTCATCTGATCTCGTGTAGCAGTTTCGAACTTGTTGGTTCTCATCTTTCCATCCGCCATTAAGAGATGTCCATTTGGTCCCATCTAACGAATTTCCGTCAAACTCATCACGCCAAACAGGTTCTGGATTCCAGTTCTCACTATCTGTTGGCGGATATGGACTTCCTGCGCCTTTGGCATTGTCCATTGGCAGGGTAAATAACGCCCCACCAACAATAACACCGACAGTCATTATAATAGCTAATGTTTTAAGCTTTTTATTTAAAAAACGTTTTTTTATTAACATTTTTTGTTTTCTCCCAATATTTCTTTATCCATTGTTAGTATAACAATAAGCAGAATAAAAGTAAAATTTATTATATAGTTATTTTAATAACAGGATTACAGAGGTATTGGTTATTGAAATTTCGGCTAAAATAGAAAAATGTCACCTCATAATAAGATGACAATTTTTCTGTAAACGTCTAAGCTAATTAGCGATTAATCGTTAAGTTTATTGACTTTAGAGATTTGATGTTGGAAACTGCTCTTAGGTCGAAGACAGAGTTGTTCTTAAGAGATAAAGCCTTAAGGTTCTTAGCTGCCTCTAATCCTGTTATATCGTGAATTTTGTCTGCCTCTGATGCGTTGTCAGCTGCATCCAAGTTAAGATCTGTCAATTTTTCCAACTCTACGTCAGTAATTTTTTGATCGTCTTTACGATTAGTACTAAGTACTGTTGACAATTTTTTATTAAGTTGAGTGCGCAAATTGTTATCTGGCACGTTGACTTCCTTAGCTGTTCGTCTTTCATATACGCGGACGTAATCGATTGACATGGTTGCTGGGAATGACTTTGGATATTCAGCTAGGGCGTTGTAGGCGTTTGACCATTTACTGCCTTTACCATCAATGTAATCACCGCCGATTGCCAAGTTAAGGCGCAAGAAGAATGGCTTGTCGAATGGACCGTAAGGTGTGTTTGCTGCGTTTGGTTGATTGAATCCGTTGACAGTGTGGAATTTCACGCCATCAATGTAATATTCCAATTTTCCTTCAGTCCATTTTACGCCGTAAGTGTGCCACTGAGTGGTATCTTTGAATCCAGCTGGCAAATCTCTACCTTGGGCGTGTTTTTTATTGCCTGTTGAAAGTCCCCAGTGAGCGTCTGCAGCGGCGTAATTTAAGTTAGAACCTTTAGTTTCTACGATGTCAATCTCACCACTGTTAGGCCAGCTGCCGTATGTAGGTTTATCAGGACTCATCCAAAAACCAGGCCAAGTACTCTTGTTATTTGGCATTTTTATACGCGCCTCAATGTAGCCGTAAGTCCAAAATTTTTTGCCCTTCGTTTCTACGAATCCAGAGGTGAAGTTGCCGCTTTTTTCATTTCCTTTGCAACGCGCGCCAGGCTTATATAGTCCTACTAAGTTTAGACTGCCGTTTTTAACATTCACATTCTCTTCGCTCCTACTGTAGCAACTCTGGACGTTATTAGCGCCCCATCCGCTGGTGTATATATTCCAAGAATCTTTATCTAATGACGCGCCGTTAAATTCATCACGCCAAACAGGATTTAAATTCCAGTTAATACTATCGTTCAACGGATAATCATCGCTAACGACACTCTTAGCTTGTGCAGTTGGTAAGGTAAGTAGTGATCCACCAATGAATAGTCCAGTAGCCATTACTCCAGTTAATATTTTAACTTTTGTATTTAAAAAGCGTTTCTTTATTAACATACACCCTCCTAAAATTAATGGTAAAAGTCATTATAACAATAAGCATTGTAAAAATAAAAGTAGAATAGTTAATTTTACAGCAAAATTAAAGAATGCTCGTTTATCATAATAACTATCACTAACCAGATAAAGGAATATTATGAATAAAGCTCAATCAAAAGAAGTTAATTTAACAACGAATGAGGCGTTAATTTTACAACAAATCTATGAAGATGGCAGCGATGACGTCGTAGTTTTAGCTGGGCAAGTTGGATTATCGCGTCGAACAGTAATGAATATTTTGGCGGATTTGCGTCGTAAAGGTTTGATGGCGATTGATCAAATATATGGTGACGTGTGGGTGCGATTAACAGCACGCGGCAAATGGTTAGTCCAGAAAATTTGGCCAGAAGCGCAAATGATAGCGACGTATTAGTGTGTGAAATTGTTGAAATATAAAGGTATAATATATCTGTGAGAGTTTTACTGATTGAAGATGACGTTACAATTGCTCGACTATTAAAAGAGGGATTAGAAGACGAGTCTTATGCAGTTGACGTGGCGAATGATGGCAGCGAAGGCTATCGAACTGCTGCGGCTGATGATTATGATGTTATTATTTTGGACATAATGTTGCCAGGAATGAATGGCTATGAAGTTTGTCGATCCCTGAGAAATGATGGTAATAAAACGCCGATTTTAATGTTGACCGCACGCGATGCGGAACGTGACATTGTTGAAGGTTTGGATACGGGGGCGGATGATTATTTAGCTAAGCCGTTTAGCTTTGATGTGCTATTGGCTCGCATAAGGGCGTTGCTTCGTAGGCCGAATGAGAAATTAGAGGAAATTCTTCAGGTGGGCGATTTGAAACTTGATCCAAGCTCGAAAAAAGTAACACGAGCTTCGCAGGAAATTAGCTTGACCGCTAAGGAATATGGAGTTCTGGAATATTTGATGCGAAATAAAGGTAAAGTTTTATCGAAAGAACAAATCATATCGCACGTTTGGGATTTTGATGCGGACGTATTACCGAATAATGTTGAGCTATTTATTATGTTTTTGCGCCGAAAAATTGATAAGCCATTTAAGTCGAAATTAATTCACACGGTTTCAGGTTTTGGTTATAGATTAGAGGAAAAATTATGAAACAGCAGCGCGTCAAGCGACTAGCATTGAGTTATTTGGCTGTGATTATGACGTTATCGTTGGTGTTTAGCGTGATTATTTATGTTGTTACCTCGACGCAACTTAATCGGGAATTGCCGCCTGATGACCATATTAAGCAATCAGCGGATATCGAAGATCAATTTCATCATCGGTTAGAGCGACGCGACAATGAAACGCGCGAAATGGTGGTGATATCTTTAATTGTGTTAAATGGCGCGATGTTGGTGTTTGGCTATTGGTTGAGTCTAGTGTTGGCGCGAAGAACGCTGGCGCCAATTGAACGATCAATTGAACAGCAAGCCCAATTTGTGTCTAATGCTAGCCACGAGCTAAGAACTCCGTTGGCGGCGTTGCTTTTGAGTAATGAAATAGCGATGCGTAAGCGTGTGCTGACCGATGAAAAAGCTCGTCAGGTTTTGAGCCAAAACGTTGAGGAAATTAAAAAACTGACTAAACTTAGCAATTCGTTGCTGGATTTGGCGAAGTCGGAAAATGCTTTGAATGATCCAGAGTCAATTGATATTTCTGAAATTATTAAAGAGGTTATAAGACAGTATTCTCAGGTTGCAAAAGCGAAGCAGGTTAAAATTTTACAGAACGCTCCATATGGTCAAAAGGTAGTTTTACGAGTAAATGCGGTTCGTCAGATTTTATCAATTTTGGTGGACAATGCTATTAAATACGCGCCGCAAAAGGTTAGTGAAGTGAAGATTTGGGTCAGGCTGAATAAAAATTCTGTGGAATTTATAGTTAAAGATAACGGACCGGGCATTTCGTCAAATGATCAAAAACACATTTTCGAGAGATTTTATCGTGCAGACGCAGCACGGACTCGAACCGACGCGTCGGGCTATGGTTTGGGGCTGGCAATTGCTAAAACCTTGGCGGATCGCTGTGGTTATACTATTCGCATCAAAAGTAAACCGTCAGCTGGCGCGGAATTTATACTAGTCATTCCAAATTAATAACAGATAGAATATGCTATAATTTACGCATGGAAACATTGCCAGATCACGATAAATTATTAACCGACAGAGCCTTGCAGTGTGCGGCGGCGGAGCTAAACGTTGATTTATCTGAATTACGGATCACGCCAGTAAGTGGCGGCTTTTCGCTTAATCGTCGAGCGCTGGTGTCGTCTGGTGATCGAACAATTTTCGTTAAAGAAGTTGATGCTAATTTATTGTCGGATGAGGGCGAGCGGGAATTAGGCTGGCTAAAAAAAGATTATGCAGTGACACGCTTGTTACAGAAAACTTATCCGCAATATGTTGCTAATTGGACTGAATTGGCTGATGATGGTCATGTGCTGATGACGAGCAGTTACGCTTCGTTAGATGGGTGGTTGTGGCAACCTCCGACGGATAACTCTGTCGCGGAACGTTATATTTCGACGGCGATAACCGCGGTTCGCGAGTTGGAAAAAATAAAATTGCCGCAGGAGCTGATTGAAGAATTGCAATTGCAACCGTTTGTGGCAAGAGAACTTGGATTAGATGATGGGATTGATCAGATTATTGCTGACGCTGATATTCGTCGTCGGTTGATTAATAACTATCAAAAACTATTGCCGAGTCAGTTGGAGATTAATCAGCGGTGTTGTCGGAATATAATTGAGCTACTAAAAAAGCGCGATGAGTTGATTGATATTTCGACGCGCGCTAAAGAATTTGCCAAGCAGACGGAAGATTGCTTTAATCATTCGGATGTTCGTAGTGATAATCTGGCATTTAATCCGCAAACTGGCGAGTTGAAGTTGGTTGACTGGAACTGGGCTTCCTATGCGCCCCAGGGATCTGGTGCGACAGAATTTCTGGTTGATATGGCGCGCCATGGTCGTGACGTAATGCCGTGGCTAGGTGAGTTGAACGCGGAAATGCTGGCATCATTTGTCGGATTTTTCCTTATACGTAGCCTCAAGCCACCGCTTAAGCCGGGTGATAATCTTCGTCAAATGCAGGCGTTATCAGCGGCTGTTGCTTATGATTTACTGGAGCGTATGTGACGGCCTCTCATCCGCTAATCATTCTCCGCGGTAATTCTGGTTGCGGCAAAACCAGCACGGCGCGCTTACTCCAGTGTCAACTAGGTTACGGCACGATGTTGGTGTCACAGGATGTGGTGCGCCGGGAAATACTGCGCGTGAAAGATAGCGAAAGCAATCCGGCGATTCAGCTGATTTACGATCTATGCATGTATGGCAATAATGTTAGCTATACGGTGATTTTGGAGGGTATTTTGAGTAATAAAAAATACGGCGCGATGCTGCGCCGGCTGCTGGATGATTTTCAGGGTGAAAAACTGATTTATTATTTTGACGTATCGTTTGAAGAAACGGTGCGCCGCCACGCTACTAAGCCAAACGCTCATGAATTTGGCGAATCAGAAATGCGCCAGTGGTGGAAAGATCAAGATGTTTTGAATGTATCAGGCGAGCAGCGAATCGGTGAACAGTTGTCTCAGGCAGAAATTGTTGATCTGATTCACCGCGACGTTTTGGTATTATCAGAGGGAGCAAATACTTCCGCATCTCGTATGTAAATAATACAATGTACTTTCATTGACAGACGCTATATATCGCGTGTATATTCGATATTAAGCACTACATATGGTGTTTTAGAAAATAAATAACGTTTTTTGCAACATGTACCCACTGGAGAGGTTGGGCTAGTTTGCTATTTTTATAAACAAGGAGGGGGAATGTATAAATCAATTAAAAAACGCGATGGTCGAACTGCTAAATTTGATCGGAAAAAAATTGAAAAAGCAATTGAAAAGGCGGGACTGGAAACTGGTGAATTTGACGCCGCTCAAGCAGTTGAATTGACCGACAAAGTTTTGGGTGTTTTGGAAACTCGTAACCAAAAGCGTCTACCAAGCGTTGAAGATATTCAGGATATTGTTGAGGATGCGTTGATTGAATCTAAGTTTAAGAAGACAGCAAAGGCATACATTATTTACCGTGATCAGCATAAAAAATTGCGCGAAATTACCTCTAATGCGCACGTTGATTTGATTGATAAATATCTGGAAAATTTGGACTGGAAAGTTAATGAAAACTCTAATATGGGCTACAGTCTTCAGGGTTTGAATAACTATGTTTCAGCAGAAATTACGAAGACTTACTGGCTGGATAAAATTTATACATCGAAGATTGGGCAAGCTCATAAAGAAGGCGACTTGCACATTCACGACCTTAACTTGCTAAGCGTTTATTGTGTTGGTTGGGACTTGACTGACTTATTACAAGAAGGATTTACTGGCGTGGCTGGTAAGGTTGCTTCTAAGCCAGCTAAGCATTTCCGATCAGCGCTTGGTCAAGTTGTAAACTTCTTTTATACATTACAGGGCGAAGCGGCTGGTGCGCAGGCTTTCTCCGATTTTGACACACTATTGGCGCCGTTTATTCGTGTCGACAAATTGAGCTATAAAGAAGTAAAACAGGCTATTCAAGAATTTGTCTTTAATGTCAATGTGCCGACTCGTGTTGGTTTCCAGACGCCGTTTACCAACATTACACTTGACCTTGAATGTCCAAAACACATGGCAGATAATCCAGTGATTATTGGTGGCGAAATGCAGGACACGACTTATGGCGAATATCAAGAAGAAATGAATATGCTAAACAAGGCGCTGCTGGAGGTTCTTTCTGAAGGCGACGCTAATGGTCGAGTCTTTACGTTCCCAATTCCAACGGTTAATATCACCAAGGACTTCAATTGGGATAATCCGGTGATTGAAAGTTTGTGGGAAGCTAGCGCTAAATACGGCATTCCGTACTTCTCAAACTTCATCAATTCTGACATGGATCCAGAAGATGCGCGCTCGATGTGCTGTCGATTACGTATTGATAACCGTCAATTGGAATATCGTGGCGGTGGCTTATTTGGCTCAAATCCAATGACTGGTTCGGTCGGTGTGGTAACAATAAACTTGCCACGACTGGCGCTAAAGTCTAAGAACGAAAAAGAGTTCTTTAAGGGGCTGGCTGAACTTATGGATATGGCAAAAGACAGTTTGGAAACCAAGCGTAAAGTTTTGGAGCGATTGACCGACGCTAATTTGTATCCGTACACCAAGTTTTATTTACGAAACATCAAGCAACGCTTCAATCAATATTGGAAGAACCATTTTTCAACTATCGGTTTGATCGGCACGAACGAGGCGGCACTTAATTTACTGGGCGTTGATATTGGCACGGAAAAAGGTAAGGCTTTTGCTGAGAAAACACTTGATTTTATGCGTGATCGTTTGGTGGAATATCAGAAGGAAACTGGCAATAATTACAATCTTGAGGCAACACCAGCTGAAGGCACGACGTATCGATTGGCACAACTTGATAAAGCTAGCTTCCCAGATCGAGCGCACTTTGCTAACGGAATTGGCGCGGAAGTTAAATGTCCGTTCTATACCAACTCTAGCCACTTGCCGGTTAATTACACGGACGATTTGTTTGAGTTGATGGATCTTCAGGACAATTTGCAAACCAAGTACACGGGCGGCACGGTGATTCACTTCTTCTTAGGTGAGCGTATGGACGATCCGCAAACTTTGAAAAAATTGGTGAAAACGATTTGTGAAAATTACAAATTGCCATACTTTACGTTCAGTCCAAGCTTCTCAATTTGCAAGAATCACGGCTATATTGTTGGTGAGCATCCAGAATGTCCAAAGTGTGGTGAATCGACTGAAGTTTACTCACGCGTGGTTGGTTTCTTGCGTCCAGTTTCTCAATGGAATAAGGGTAAGCAAGCGGAATTTGAAATGAGGGAACATTATGACAATGCCGCCGAACACCAGCGACTTAGCGCCGTCGCGGCAGCTTAAAGTGTCAATTGGTGGAATTCAGAAGCTGTCGCTCGTGGACTATCCAGGGCATGTGGCGGCAGCTCTGTTTCTCTCTGGTTGCAATATGCGGTGCGGTTATTGCCATAATCCTGAATTGGTATTGCCTGAACGGTTAGCGCCGAGTATTCCAGTTGATGAAGTGATGATATTTCTAAAATCGCGAGTTGGTCGACTGGACGGCGTGGTGATTTCTGGCGGTGAGCCAACGGTAAATGAAGATTTGCCGGAGTTATGTCGGATGATTAAGAAACTTGGTTTTGACATTAAGTTGGATACCAATGGCACGCATCCAGATGTGGTTCGCGGAATGGTTGAAGAAGGACTGATTGACTTTATTGCGATGGACGTAAAAGGTCCGCTGGAAAAATATGTTGAAATTGCGGCGCGACCGATTGATTTGGAAGCGATTAAGGAGAATGTTCGGTTGATGATTGATTCGGGAATTGATCACGAATTCCGTACGACGATTGTCCGAGAGCAACTAGAAGTTAGCGATTTTGAGAAGATTGGCGAGCTAGTTAAGGGCGCGAAGAGATTTGCCTTGCAACATTTTCGCACTGGCACGACAATTAGTCCAAAGTTCGCGAATTACCACACTTTTACTGACGAAGAATTTAGAGAAGCTCAGAAAATAATGGAAAGGTACGTTGGAGAATGCGTGATTCATTAGAGGTTGAAATTGTGCGCGTCCGTCAGGAAAATCCTGAGGTGAAGACATTATATTTTGCGCGACCGTTCGACTTTACCGCCGGACAATATATTACGGTTTTTATTGATGGTAGTAGCGTGCGCGAAGGAAAGGCTTATAGCATTTCTTCTACTCCTGACGATGAGCTAATGTCGATTACTGTGAAGAATGTTGGCGGTGAATTTTCTAGCTATTTATGTTCACGGAATGTTGGCGATAAATTGCAGATCAGCCACGCTTATGGCGATTTTAATCCGCAAACAGAAAGTCCTTTGGTTGGAATTGCTGCGGGCTGCGGACTTAGTCCAATTTGGAGCGTTATGGCAAGTTCTAGCCAGCCGACATTTTTATATTTTAGCCAAAAATCGCCAGAATATATGGTTTTTGAAAATGAGCTAGCGGCGTCAAATATTAAAGTGAAGAAGTTTAGTACTCGCCAGCAAGTTGAAGAAAAAGACGGTTGGTTTAACGGTCGATTTAATGTAGAAAAAATTGTTCACGAAACACCAGAAGATGTGCATTTTTTGGTCTGTGGAAGTTTGCCGTTTGTTAGAGATGTTTGGCAAAAATTATCTGCCGCCGGTGTGAGCGAATTGAAAATTTCAACGGAGACTTTTTTTGAGCAATGAACGAAGGTTTGGCAGGTGGAGCGGGCGATTTTAATGTTTTCTCGGCGTTGAATGGTGATGCTAATTTTCAGGATTTATCTTCAGAAATTGATGACGATGCGACTGAATTAAATTTGGTAGAAGCGGTTGCTAGCGGTGAGAAAATTGATACGTCATTCGCCGGAGAAAGTGAAGCGGAAACAACAGAAGAATGTTTGGACGCTGAAAGACGATCGGAAATTTGCCAAAACGTAGCCAGTGCAGCGTGCGCCAGTTGCGCTGCGGCGGGAACTTGCCCAATACTAAGAATGCGAAATTTTGCGGAAGAGAATTTGCGTCCGGCGACAGAAGAGCCAGAGAGTTATTTGTCTGCCTTAATGGATGATGGTTGTGATTTTGTTGTTGCTGGATATGTCAGTGCTGATAATGAAGAGAAGGCATCCGAGTCAATTGAAAAGGATAGTCCATCAGAAAATGAAAAACCTGAATCCGTAACAGAAAAACCTGCGGTTAAGTCGGAAGCGAGCGATGATGATGCGTCGATGCGCGTGTCGGCGGAAAATGATGAAGCGAACAAATCGACGGATGATGAATGTTTGAATATTGAAAGTGCGTCGCCGGAAAATATTCCAAGCGCGAAAATAATCAAAGAAAATATCCCGCCGAAAATTAACGAAGAGTCGGATGAGGCTGAGGTGGATAGTCAAATTAACTTGGTGGATTCGGAAGACGTTGATAAAAAAGTAGATATTCATAAAGAAGATGTGTCTTTTGAGAATCAAGCTCCGACTGTTGATGAAGAGGATGAATTGCCGAGAGAATTACCTATAAAAAAAGATAGCTATATAGGAGATGAAAACGATATAAATTCGGCACCGATTTTGGAGGACTCTACTCCAGAAAAAGATTTAACTGAGAAAGCTATTTCTGATGAGTCAAATTCCTTGCCTGTGCGTGATTTTGTTCAAGTCAATAATGAAATGGATGTGGTGGATAATAATTCGCCAGCTGAGATCAAGTTGAGTGGTGAGGCTGCATGTAAAAGAACTGAACCTGTTGAGTTGATAGAAAATAAGGAGGATTCGCCAACTTTACCGCAATGCGATCTTGAAGAGCGTGAAGTATCTTTCGAAGATTCGGAGAATGTTGCTGTGGACGAAGATTTTGACAATTGTACGGTCGTGAATGAAACAGATAATATGGTGGATGATTTGGGTGATTGCGCAGAATTGGGCGAAGAAGTTACGCGTGAATCGGAAGAATTGCCGACCAGCAAGTCTGAAGTAATAGGACAATTTATTCCTGATTTGAAATTAGCCGACTATGAAATTGGTCAGAATAATATTGTCGATGAGGTTGTGAAAAAAGTCGCGGAAAAAACTGAATTGGCTGAAGAATGTAGCGAATTGGTTGCTACGGATGATTGTGATGAGGTAAAATGCTCTGTAAAAGTCGAAGAGTCGAGCGATTATTGTGATGACATTGATAATGTTTTGAAAGAGGATTTAAATGCTCCAGTTCCTCGGGAAATTCCTACTTTACCAGATGATTCATCGGAGGAAAAAGCTAATTATAATTGTGACGAAGACGTCACCAATAATACAAATATGTCTGGCGTTTATCCGGGAGTTTGGGCTGATGATAGTCCGTTGAATCCAGAAGATGATACGACTTCGAACGTTAGTTATAATTCTAGTGTACTTTATCGGCTGATAGCATTAGTTGGTTCGTGGGCGGTTAGAATTGTCTTCAAGAAACAAGAAGAATTGTGTAAATAGATATATAATAAGCGTATGAATGATAAAGAAAATATTATTAGTGTCGCTCGTGCCATTATTCGCATTGGTGACGCCGCTGAAAAAGCCAAAGATTATGGTTTGTTGAAGTCGCTAGAGGAAATGGTTGGTCAATTGACTCGACATAATGTTAAGGATGCTGAGGTTGATATGCAGTTGCTGCTGGAATATGTTAAGTCGTTGAACGATTGTGAATATTGCCGAGAATCTAACGGCGAGATGAGCACTGCTGATTTGGTAGATGAAATAAATCGACAATTAGCGCGTCTTAGTCAGGAGCAAGTGGATAATTCTAGTAAATTGGCTTTGGAATTTGAGCCGACAGTTCATTTAGTGACTGCGAATTACGCTAAAGACGAAAATGGGACGACTTCTGGTGTGTCAATAGCCTTGGTCTTTAATAAAGATGGCTCGGTAAGTGCGCCACGCGATCATTTCTTGAATGCGGAATTGCTTAATTATTTTAGCGATAAACATCAGGTCAATTATCAATTTATTGAAGATGATTTACCGCCGAAACTTCAGGATTATCAATTAGTTGCGGGAACGGCGGAAGTGCGAGAAATTTTGCCACGGGAATTGGAAGTGATAGATTTTTAAGATTTTATGAAAATCTCCGTACACATTAAACCGAACTCTCGCCATCGTGAGGAAGTTGTGAAAAATGACGACGACACATTGACGGTTTACGTCAAAGCTCCAGCAATTGAAGGTCAAGCCAACGTGGCGGCTATTAAATTATTGGCGAAATATTTTGGTGTGGCGTCGTCAAAGGTAAAGTTAGTGCGTGGTGCAGCTTCGAAATATAAGATATTTGAGATTGATTAAGTTTACGGATAAACGGCGCCCGGTGTCATATCGCCGATTAAATTTTGTACCGTTACAAATGAATAGCCCTGCTGTTTGAGTGAGTCAAGAATGCAAGGAACGGCATTCACGGATGTCGGATGAATGTCGTGCATTAAAATCACAGCTCCGTTGCGAGCGCCAGCAACAGCTCTTGAGCAGACAATCTCACTATTACGATCAGCCCAGTCGCGCGTATCGACAGACCAAACAACTGCCGACATTCCGCGTTGACGGAATTGCTCCAAAACCGCCCGATTAAATGCGCCGTATGGTGGACGTATGATGTTAGGCTTGGTGCCGACGGCTTGTTTTATGGCATTATTTGTCTGGTCAATTTCGCTAGCGAGTTGCTCCGTCGAAACCTTATTTAACTCTGGATGCGACCAAGAGTGATTGCCTAATTGATGTCCGCGCGACTGCATACGGCGTAACGTGTCGGCGCGTGCTGAAACTTTGCTACCGATTAGGAAAAATGTCGCCTTGGCGTCGTACTTATCCAATATATCCAACAGTTTTTCGGTGTATGGTCCGGGTCCGTCATCAAAAGTTAGAGCAATTGTTTTATTTGCGACGATAGGTGTTGGAGTTGCGGGCGCTGGTTTTGGTTTTTCTGCAGGCTTGGGGATGTTGGCGAATTTTCTCGCCGTTGGGTTTTGCAGATATTTAGAGACGGAGGAAATTGGCACGGTAATTGTCAATTCGCCGTAAGATGATGGCAGTAGAGACGCCTGACCGAGTGGCCAAGCCAATGAATTGCCGTCGTTGGTGATGATGAAATTGGACAAAGCTTCTTTATTTATGATTTCGTTCAGGTCAATTTCTGGCTGCTGGCGTTGTTTGATGGTCTGAGAAATGCTATTTTTGGCAGCGGATATGATTGCTTCTGCGGCTTCATCGGACTGTTCTGTAAAATCAGCCAAGCCGACAACTTCGCCAGATTTTTTGTCGAAAGTCCAAAATTGCGTCATTGATGCTGGATGTGCGCCGTTCATATCCTGCTTAATATTGACGACAATTGACAGCGCTTCTGAAGTGTTGTGCGTGACTTGATAGCCAATTGTTTCGGTCATTGGCTTATCAAAAACTGTCGCCAGTAAAACCGTATTTTGAAAATCGCGATCAATTTTATCAATCGATCCACTAATTAAGCGATTAATTTTTTCATTTTCCGTGATCGGATATTCAATTGAAACTTTTTCTCGCTTGTTATCTCTGGTGACGAACTTTGAGCGAATGCCAGAATATTTCGAATCGGCAAAATAATACTTTTCATCAGATGGCGCAGTCGTTTGTCGCGAGTGTGATTGGTTGAGGAAATATATTCCAAATAGTCCTGCTGAAAATAGCAAAATCAAAAACGGTATGATAATAAATAGTTTTTTCGATTTTGGTTTTGCTTTTTTTCTCTGAATGCGCATATTATAAGTATAGCACTAGTATTTTGGTTTTGTTATAATTGACGATAAGTAGAGATTAGCTTGATCAAAATTACAACAGAGAGGAGTCTACGGAGTGGAACTTGAGCCAATTATAAAAGTCGATAAACTCGTTAAAACTTATGATGGAAATAACGTGGTCGACGGCGTGTCGTTTGAAGTTAAAAAGGGCGAGATATTTGGGATTCTTGGCCCTAACGGCGCGGGCAAAACAACAACGTTGGAAATGCTGGAGGCACTCAGGTCAATTGACGGCGGTACGGCTACAATTGACGGCATAGATGTCGCTAAGAAACCTAAGGACATTAAGAATATAATTGGCATTCAGCTTCAGTCGACGGCTTTTTATGACAAACTGACTTTGCGTGAACAATTGAAAATGTTTGGTAGTTTATATGGTCGGACAGTTGATACCGAGGCGCTGCTTGCTAAGGTCCAATTGACCGAAAAGGCTAAGAATTATGTCGAGCAACTTTCTGGCGGTCAAAAACAGCGTTTTGCGATTGCCTCGACATTGGTAAATAATCCGAAAGTGTTGTTTCTGGACGAGCCGACCACGGGGCTTGATCCGCAGGCACGCCGAAATTTGTGGGATTTGATTAAGGAAATTCGTGACGAGGGAATTACGATTCTTTTGACGACGCATTATATGGACGAGGCGGAATTATTGTGTGACCGTCTGGCAATTATGGATAGCGGTAAGATTATTACAATTGATACGCCACATAATCTCATCCAGCAATTATTGGCGCGTGGTTTTAAGAAGGAACAAGTTGTCGAGCAGGCCAACTTAGAGGACGTGTTTATTGATTTAACAGGAAAGGCAATTCGGGATTAACATGAAAAAATATTGGATTGGAATATTCGGGCAAGTTCGCGCTCAGCAAAAGCGTTTCGTTCGAGATAAAATGGCGCTATTTTTTACTTTCCTTTTTCCGCTGATTTTTCTATTAGTGTTCGGGTCGGTTTTTAGTAATGATTCGACCAGTTTTAATATTGCAATTGTCAACAATTCGCAGACAGAATTTGCTAAAAGTTTCGTTAAAAATGCCAAAGAAAATTCGAAGGATTCGATTCTCAAAATTAAAGACGTTAAAGATATGAATGACGCACGTGAAAAGATGAAGCGGTCGGAGCTTAACGGTATTATTGAGCTTCCAAGTGATTTTGGCGCGATAAAAAATAATGGCAATCATCCTATTCCGACAGGCACTATGAATGTTATTTACTCCAAGGGTTCTGAGCAAACAGGCGGCGCGTTGGTAGCAGTGATGAATCAAATTACCAATAGTATCAATAGTCAGATGGGCCAGCCTGAAGCTCCGCTTAAAGCTGTTGGTAAAGCGATTGGTGATGAGCAGCTGAAATCGTTTGACTACATGTTTACAGGACTGTTGACTTTCAGTTTGATGAGCATGGGTATTTTTGGTCTATCTAATCAAATACCGGCTGAGAAGAAACGTGGTTTATATCGTCGGTTACGCGCGGCGCCTTTTACTTCGGGCCAGTTAATCATCTCCACGGCAATTCATTATACGACGATTTCCTTGCTTAGTTTGGTAATGATGGTTATCGCTGGGACGTTGATATTCCACTTTAATATGCGAGGCGATTGGGCGCTATTTGTAATGATGTCTGTATTGTCTGCATTTATGACTGTGGGTGTGGGGTTATTAATTGCTGGGTTATCAGAGAACGAAGATCAGTCATCGTCATTAAGTAACTTAATCTCTTTCCCGATGATGTTTTTATCTGGTACGTTTTTTCCACTTCATCTATTTCCAGAATGGCTACGAAGTGTAGCTCAGTTTATTCCTCTGACTCCGGTTACGGATGGATTCCGGTTAATTATGACTGAACATGCAAGTTTTATGGAAGTCTTGCCACAATTCGGCGTTATCGCGGCTTGGACTTTTGCTGTCTATTTCTTAGCCATTAAGCTATTCAGGTGGGAATAGCTATTCAAGGATAGCAAAACAAATAGAAAAACGGCACGCTTATCGTAAGCGAGTGCTTGATATTTTTGACAATGGGAGTTGCTTAATTCTGCGTGACAAGTCAAATAATTATTCGACGTCGCCAGCCTTAAGGATGCTTCTTAATCCGTTTTCGCCGCCGACGAATCCGCTTGTTTGATAGTCGTTAATAACCATATATGGCAAGCCATTCACGCCAAGCGACAGGGCTTTTTGTGTGTTGTTATCAATTTCTTTTTGGTGCGGTTTTTTAGTCATACAATCGGAAAATTGCGATTCATTCATGCCGACATTTTTAGCGGAAGTTAGGAAATATTCCAGCGGAAGAGCAGGGATTTTTTTCGGCACAGCAACGTTTTTTACGCCAATTCCTTTATCGAAATAATCGCTTTTAATGCGCGGTACGATATCGTGGGTGTACTGCCAATATTTATCTTGATCAGCAGCGCAAAACGCAGCGTGAGCACCAGTTTCGGTATTGTTGGTCATCTCTTTTAATAGTGTCACTACGCGATGCTCATAACGAACTTTTCCGGATTTAATATAGTCATTTTTGAAGAATTCTGTGCTGGTTGCGGCTTCGACTTCGGCGCAAAATGAACAAAAATAGTCAGTATAATCAATGAATACGTTTTTCGCGTCAGCGGATCCTTGTGACATTTTTTCATTCCACGGTTTATTATCGCCAATGTGACGATTCGGCGGGCGATTGATAATTCCATAAATAAACAAAGCTACAATTCCCACGATTACAATCCCCGAAAGAACCCAAATAAGTGCTATGCCTGATGATTTTTGTCGATTCATATTTTCTCCTGTTTAGATAATTCTGTGTACATAAAAATAATTTGACCTGATTTATATATCGAGAATAAACTGAGTAGTAAAGCCAATAAAAGAACTATTATGCTGGCGATATTCGCGGCGGTGGCGGCGGCAGCTCCCGAGAAAAATAGGGTTACAATTGGTAAGATTAGTGATGTTCCGCAGGGAACACAGCCAAGTCCGATTGTTGCGGCAATTGATGCAATTCCGCTTAGTCCGACTTGTCGAGATATAGTTTTTTCATTGTCGCGATTATTCTTTGCTGTAAAAATTACAGCGGCGATCGATACACCTTGAAGGATTGACACTACCATAAGCAGCGCGCCATTTAATGAAGTGAAACTTTGTTTGAAGATGTCTATAATCATCGAGCCGAGCAGCGCGATTTTATCGAGGATCGGCAGACGCGATATTATCAGCGGTCCGTAAAAATTGGCGTTGATTGCGAAATAAATTACCACGGCGAAGGCGACGGTCGCGGCAATTGTTATTAGAAAATATTTCGGCAAACCAAGCATTCTGCCGACTCCTAAAAGCGCTGATTTGATGGTTAGTTTGTAGTGCTTATCGTTGTAACTCATTGTGGTAGTTGTGCTATAAAGTTTGCCGGTGTGTTATTGCGATCTCTTTTTAGTTCATAAATAACCTTTGTTGGCCATGGAATACTATCAATTTTGAAGTATTTTTGTAAATGCGGCAAATAGGCTTCATCGAATTCATTCTGCGACTGTGTTATTTTGTAACCGTGTGGCGCGCAAATCCATTTATGAATAAGGTGGTCCACGATAACGTACGATTCTTTTGATTCGCGCTCAAGTGAATCTAGCCCCCAAACCGCGTGAAACATGATTTCGTAAATAGTTTGGTTATTTGCCTTGTAGGTGTACGGAACGACAGGATTATCATTGTCATCGCAAACGATAGTAGGCATGCTAATCACTGAATTTTTAACAAGCGCTTTGATCCATGTGTAAACTTCATCGTTAACATCCTCAGACGCTACTTCGATAGATGTGACTAGGCTTGACGTCTCGCCGGGACCCCAATCGCGGATGATAATGGTGCCGTCGGGCTTGAGTGCTTTATCTAGTATTGCGAATGTTTTAGTGCGCTCGGGTCGGGATAGATAGCTCATCAACTCGTGAAATACACTCGACATGTAGATAATGTCGAATTCGTCTTCGGCGTTTTCAAGTTGTTCTTTAGTAACAAAATCAATGTTATTTTCTTGAAGTTGAGATTGAACAATTTGTGAAACATCATAGGCTACGTAGTGAGTTCCCGTTTGCGTCACTTGTTTGATGAATTCTGGCGAGAAACCAGAACCGAAATCAAGCAATTTGACGTTTTCGCCAAGATGTTTTGCAATAGCTCCGAATTTGGATGACGCTGTCTGATTCATCCGCTCTTGATAGGTTTTGTTGGTATGATTTTCCAAGTGCTCGCTGCGAATTTGGCTCATGTATCTATTATACGATATTCGTAAAGGCAATTCGATCATCCACGGCGGCAACTTTTACCATATCTCCGTCGTGAATTCGCCCGTCAATTAGTTCGAGCGCCAAAGGATCAAGCACGCGTTTTTGAATTAAACGCTTAAGCGGTCGAGCGCCGAAACTTGGGTCGTAGCCATCTCGCGCCAACATGTCACGAACGCTATTGTCAAAATTCAGCGTTATGTCGCGGCTATCCTTAACTTGGCGAACAACTTTTTCTAATTGCACATCAACAATCGCACGCATCGATTCAGGATGAATGCGATCAAAAATCACAATGTCGTCAATTCGGTTTAAGAATTCTGGGCGGAAATGACCACGAAGCGTTTCTAAAATTTGATTGTCGAGCGAGCTAATGTCGTCGCCCGTGTAGTCCATAATAATTTGCGATCCGACGTTGCTGGTCATGATGATAATGGTGTTGCTAAAGTCAATCGTTCGTCCTTGTCCGTCCGTCAATCGACCGTCGTCCAAAACTTGCAATAGAACGTTAAACACGTCGGGGTGCGCTTTTTCGATTTCGTCAAACAAAACCACGCTATACGGACGTCGTCTAACGGCTTCCGTCAATTGGCCGCCTTGATCGTAACCGACATATCCTGGAGGCGAACCGATCAATCTGGCTACGGCGTGACGTTCCATATATTCGCTCATGTCAATTCGAATCATGGCGTGCTCGTCGTCGAATAATTCACGACATAAACTGCGCGCGACTTCTGTTTTTCCCACGCCAGTAGGTCCGAGGAATAGGAATGAGCCAATCGGTCGATTAATGTCGCCTAGTCCAGCGCGTGACCTACGAATGGCGCTTGCTACAGCTGCCACGGCGCGATCCTGTCCGATGACTTGGCGGCTAATTGATTCTTCTAATTTGGTCAATTTACTAGATTCGCTTTCCATCAATCGCTCCACCGGAATTCCGGTCCAGCGCGCCACCACGCCAGCGATATCATCGGGCGTAACTTCTTCGCGGAGCAATCGGTCGTGAGTTGGAATTGCCGCCAATTCCTCGCGGGCGCTTGCTAATTTTTTCTCCAGCTCCGGTAAATCGCCATATTTAATGCGGCTGGCGGTGGCTAAGTCTGCGTCGCGTTCAGCAATCTCCAATTGCGAACGCAGGTTGTCCATTTTTTCATTAGCCGTATTGACGGTTTGCAAAATGTCTTTTTCGTATTGCCATTTTTTATCAATCGCTTCAGCTTTGGCTTTAATTTCGGCAATTTGCTCTTTGATTTCATCTTTGCGAATATTGGCGTGGTCGGATTTGTCCTTTTTCAACGCCGCTTCCTCGATTTCCAATTGCAAGCGTCTATTATTCAATCGATCCAGCGCAATTGGCACGCTTTCTAACTGCATTTTGAGCGAGCTGGTCGCTTCGTCAAGCAAGTCGACTGCTTTGTCTGGCAAGAATCGGTCGGGCAAATACCTGGTAGATAATCTGGCGGCTGCCACGATTGCGTCATCAGCGATTTTTACTCCGTGGTGAATTTCGTATTTTTCCTTCAATCCGCGCAAGATGGCGACGGTGTCGTCAAAGCTTGGTTCGCCAACGTAAACTGGTTGGAATCTTCGTTCTAGAGCGGCATCTTTTTCGACATATTGACGATATTCGGCGAGTGTCGTCGCGCCAATCATGTGTAATTTTCCGCGAGCCAGCGCTGGTTTTAACATATTGCCCGCGTCCATGCTACCTTCGCCTTTTCCAGCGCCAACCATGGTGTGAATTTCATCGACAAAAAGAATAATCTCGCCAGCCGCTTCTTCTACTTCTTTCAGAACGGCTTTCAACCGATCCTCAAATTGTCCGCGGAAACTAGCGCCCGCCAGAAGACTGGAAATTTCTAGGGAAATTAGTCGCTTATCCTTCAGTGAAGCGGGAACGTTACCTTTGACAATTCGTTGCGCCAACGCCTCAACAATTGCGGTTTTACCAACTCCCGGCTCACCGATGAGGACGGGATTGTTTTTAGTGCGGCGACTTAAAATCTGCATAGTGCGTCGAATTTCTTCATCTCGACCGATCACTGGATCGAGTTTACCTTCGCGCGCCAACGCTGTTATATCTGTACCGAATTTTTCGAGTGGTTTAGTTGTTTCTTCTTGATTCATGTTTGGTGGCATAAAATCCTCCTTTTGGTTTTTAGTTCTAATTTGTTGCGCCCCAGTAAAAGACAGAATGGTGAAATTTGATATAGTTATCATAGCAAATTAGCACTCTCAGTGCAAGAGTGCTAATAAAATAAATAGGCTTTTTGTAGTATAATAAGTATATGAATATTCTTGTCACTGGTGGCGCTGGATATATCGGCAGTCACACAATCATCGAACTATTATCATCAAATCATAACGTAGTGGTGGTCGATAATTTATCAAACTCATCCGTCGAGAGTCTGAGGCGAGTTGAAGAAATCACTGGTCAATCAATACCGTTTCACGAATTCGATTTGTGTGATCATCAGCGACTATCAGAATTATTTAAGTCTGAAAAAATTGATGCGGTAATTCATTTTGCTGGGTTGAAGGCGGTTGGTGAATCGGTTGAAAAGGCGCTTCTTTATTATAAGAATAATCTTGAAAGTACATTGGTCTTGCTTGATGTAATGCAGGAATTTGACGTAAAGAAATTGGTATTTTCTAGCTCGGCAACAGTTTATGGCGATCCAGCTCGATTACCAATTACCGAAGATATGCCGTTGTCTGCCACGAATCCATATGGCCAAACAAAGTTGATGATTGAGCAAATGCTTCGCGACATTTCAGCGACAAATCAGGGGTGGCAATTTACATCTCTCCGCTATTTTAATCCAGTCGGCGCGCATCCGAGTGGTCGTATTGGTGAAGATCCCTCAGGAATTCCGAATAATCTTCTGCCGTTTGTGTCGCAAGTCGCCGTCGGTAAGCGAGAGCATTTGAGTGTTTTTGGTGACGATTATGACACTCCAGATGGAACTGGTGTACGTGATTATATTCACGTGGTTGATTTGGCAAAGGCTCACGTGGCGGCTCTGGAGAATTTGGGTCGCCCGAACGAATATAAAGTCTATAATATCGGCACTGGTCGTGGTACTTCAGTTTTGGAATTAGTGAAGGCGTTTGAGAGGGCATCTGGTCGCGATGTTCCATATCAAGTTACGCCACGTCGAGCGGGTGACGTCGCGGTGTGCTATGCAGATCCAGGTTTGGCGGAAAGAGAACTAGGTTGGCGAGCAGAATTGACAATTGAAGATGCTTGCCGCGACGCTTGGAACTGGCAAAACAATAATCCAAACGGTTACAACGGCTAATCACCGGATTTAGCGAAGATATTTTTTTCGTAATAAGCAGAACGTTTGGAGAGTTCTGAATTTAAGTTTTCAATTCCGCCGTACTGTTCGACCAAGGTTTTCTTCCCAGAGAATAAATTTGTGCCCAGACCTAATCGGTCGCCGTCAATTTTAATTCCTAATGCCGCCAAGGTTGATGGATACATATCGAATGTCGTGAATTGACGGTTCTTTGAATAGCTAGTTGAAATAGCTGGATTGATAAACGTGTTATAGATAGTTCGCTGATAATTAGTTCCACCAATTTTTTCGTCGTAGTATGAAGTCTGCATTCCTAAATGGTCGCCAGAAATGACAATCGTGGTGTTTTCATAAAATGGCTGAGACTTAACCCAATTGACGAATGCGGCGACTTGTTTTGAGGAGCAAGCGTGAACATTGTCATATTGATTACTGAAGGTTTTAGCGCAGGTTTCGTCCAAATAGCCATCGGTAAAATGTGTGTCGGCGGTCAATAATTGCAAGTTAAATGGCTTGTCTGACGCTGCCAAGCGCGAGGCTTCTTCGCGGGCAAATTGGAATAACTTTTTGTCTTCATAACCCCACCAAACTTTGTAATCTTCGGAGATTTTTCCGTGTTTTTTGGCGTAATTGTAATCTTCGATATTGAAATTGCCGTGCTGAGTTAATAATTTATCGCGTCCGCCAAAACTTGCTTCAGAGCCCATAACAAATGTTTGATTATAGCCTTGCTTTTCTAAAATCTCACCAAGACTATAAGCGCCTGGCAAGAACTTTTTAAACTCGCCCAGGGCGTTATGGTCGCGTCCGCCAACCAAGTTTTCCTTCAGCGGAACACCAGCGGATTGTGCAGCCATTCCTGCCACGGTCCAGCCAGTGTTTGTTGCAGGCAAGGCGCCGCCGACACCGGATGCTTTGTTTGAGAATGAGGTATTTTTTAACGCCAATTCTTCCAGTTCTGGAATGATGGAGGTTTCGGAGCTGCCGCCATTAGCCTTTGATGCCAAAGTGTTTTCCATTGACTCTAAATAGATGTATATTAAGTTGCGTTTTTTCTCTGGAAAAGTTAATTTGGCGGTTTTTGGATTAACGTAATTTTCTTCATATAATTTGGTTGATTGGGTCAAGGCGTAAATATAGCTAGGGATGCCAAAACTTTGAATGAGAAGGACAATTGCAATTAAAAACATACTTAGCGAGTAAATTGCTTGATGTCGCAATCTTAAAAACGGCAGAGTAAATTTTCGTGATGATTTGATTTTTTTAAGACAAAGGTTAATTATGCGATTGATAAAAGAGATTGATTTGTTGAACATTGGAATTAATAAAGCGCCGAATAATAGGAGAACTAGCGGAAGATTTTGCAGGACGGCCGACCATAAATTGTCAGATTTGCCACCAGCTAATCCGTTGACGAAATAAAAAATTATCTCGTCGATTTGTGAATCTTTAAAGACGATATATTTATAGCGCGCCGCAATTAAGCAAAATGCCGCCAAAAAAAGCAAAATGATTGATATTGATTTAATCCAGAAACGTTTGGTAAATTTAATTTTTCTCACCATTCTATTATATCACTTACGTTTTTTGCGGATGAAGGGGTATAATAAAAGCATGAACAAGAATAAGGCGCACACATTCGGAATTAGTTGGTGGATTGGGCTGGTTTTATTTGCGGGGATGATTTGTTTGATGTTGGGTGATATTTTACATCGAGATGGCGTAATTGGCTCAAAAACTGATGTTTTAGTGATGGGTACGAATGCTGGATTTAAGCCGTTTGAATATATTGATAACAATCAAGTGGTTGGGTTTGATGTTGATCTGGCGAGGGAAATTGCTAAAAGTTTGGGTAAAGATTTGAAGGTCGAAGATATGTCGTTTGACGGTCTGCTTCCGGCGCTAGATAGTGGGCAAATTGATATGGTGGCGGCTGGAATGACAGTGACGCCTGAGCGAGAAAAAAATGCGTTGTTTTCGGATCCGTATTATTCGGCGTCGCAGAGAATAATTGTTAAAAAGGGCAGTCCGATTCGCAATAAATATCAATTGCCAGGGCGAAAAATTGGCGTACAACTGGGTACGACTGGCGATACCTTGGCATCTAAGATTGCTGGCGCATCAGTCACACAATTTCAAACCGCTCCAAGTGTTCTACAGGAGTTAAGCTCTGGAAAAATTGAAGCGGTTATTTTGGACGACGCTCCTGCTAAGCAGTACTCGGCTGGATTTTCTGACTTAGAAATCTTACCGGGCGCGCTCAGTGATGAAAGTTATGCGATTGCTATTAAAAAAGATAATAAAGACCTCTTAGAAAAGGTTAATAAAGAAATTGCCAAGATGAAAAAAGATGGTCGCTATGAAAAGCTGATCCGCAAATATTTTGGTGAGGAGGCTAAATCGTGAATTTTTGGGAAGTGATTTTTGGTGGCGGTCGATGGCTATTTTTATGGCATGGATTAGAAGTGACGCTGGTTTTGACTGTGTTGTCGCTTATTTTAGGGTCGGCAATTGGTGTACTTGTCGCCCTGATGCGCACGTCGAATTTACGACCATTTGGTAGGATGAAAACGAGCAGACTCGCGAACTTTAATCCGCTGGCTAGTTTGGGAAAAATTTATGTCGATATTATTCGTGGCACGCCACTTTTGGTCCAGCTATTGATTATGTATTACGTCGTTTTTGGGTCGTATCAATTTATGCCGAAGATTTTTGTGGCGGCAGTGGCGTTCGGGATAAATAGCGGCGCGTATATCGCCGAGATTATTCGTGGCGGAATTCAGAGTATTGACAAGGGTCAAATGGAAGCAGCCAGGTCTTTGGGATTGAGTAATTGGCAGGCAATGCGGCTGGTTATTTTGCCGCAAGCAATGAGAAATTCGTTGCCGGCGTTGATTAGTGAATTTATCGCGCTATTAAAGGAAACCTCGGTTGTTGGTTGGATTGGCCTGAATGATATTATGCGAGGCGCGGACAATATTCGTTTTCAAACGGCGACAGCTTTTCAATCGCTATTTGCCGCTGCAGCGATGTACTTAATTTTGACGGCGATTTTTACGCGAGTAATGGCGCGAGTAGAAAGGAAATTGAAGCATGACGATGATCAGCGTTAAAAACTTGAAAAAAACGTTTGGCACAAATCGAGTTCTTCGCGATATTGACGTAGAAATTGAAGAGGGTGAGATTGTTGTTGTGGTTGGTTCTAGTGGTTCTGGCAAGTCGACATTCTTGCGTTGTCTGAACTTGCTGGAGGAGCCGACTTCAGGCGAGATTATTGTCGATGGAGTGAAAATTACTGATCCACACGTAAACTTGAACGCGTTGCGTCAGAATATTGGCATGGTTTTTCAGCAATTTAATCTGTTTCCAAATTTGAGCGTGATTGAAAATATTAAATTAGCTCCGAAAAAACTGCGTAAATTTTCAGATCAAAAAGCGACAAAATTGGCGCGAAGTTTATTGGACGATGTTGGGCTATTAGACAAAGCGGACGCTTCGCCGAATAGTTTGTCTGGCGGTCAAAAACAGCGAGTAGCAATTGCGCGGGCGCTAGCGATGGAGCCGAAAATCATGCTTTTTGACGAGCCTACTTCAGCGCTAGACCCAGAGATGATTGGCGAAGTTTTGGACGTGATTAGGAAAGTTGCCAAAAAGGGAATGACGATGGTAATCGTTACGCACGAGATGAAATTCGCCCGTGAAGTCGGGACTAGGATGATTTTCTTAGACAAGGGCGAAATAATCGAAAATGGGACGCCTGAACAAGTTATGGATCACCCGAAAACTGAACGCGCTAAAAAATTCTTCGCCAAATAGCCCGAGTGACCTCGCTATAATTCGCTTAGAACTGGGACTTCTGTCAATTTGTTAACCAGCTGGTCCAGGTCAACCTCTGTCAGATAACTCGGTAAAATTCGCGTCGTTTTCGGATCGATAAAGCCGCATTCCGCTACTTCCTCGACGCCGTGCGATGTTTGCCCCAGGTTGATGTGCTGGTAATCTTGCCAGTTGGTGATGAGGAAGAAAAACTCCAATTGTTCATTTGGGCCGTGTGCTGATTGTTCGCCTGATTCGGCGAATTGCTGGACAAATAACAACTTACCGATTTCTGGTTTGACTCCCGTTTCTTCAATCATTTCTCGGCGTAGACCGTCCAGCAAGCTTTCGCCCATTTCCAAACCGCCGCCCGGCGTACACCAAAAATCACGACCCTTGCTGGTGTTTGTGGTTAATTTTTGGCAGAAAATTTCGCCGTTTTCATTGATGATAATTCCGCGTACGTTTACTCTCCGTCGCATAAAACCTCCTTTGATTGCTAATAGCCAGAGGTTCAATTAAGCTGAACGTATGCCCAATAATTTCATGGTCGGGGTGACTGGATTTGAACCAGCGACCTCACCGTCCCGAACGGTGCGCGCTACCGAGCTGCGCCACACCCCGACGCTAAAAACAGTATAAAACTAACAGATATTTTTGTCTAATTGTAATTGTTAAAATGTAATCGATTAACCCCCCAATGATATAATATAAGGTGGACTTAGAGCATAAAGGACTATAAATGAAACATATTTTACGAATTTTTAGAGGCTATTGGTTGCTGTTTATCATCTTGATTGGATTCACGTATGGCGTTGTGATGGCGAATTTGTGGCTGCCGGATAAAATGTCGGAAATTGTCAATAATGGCATTATTAAACAAGATATATCGGCGATTTGGAATAATGGCTTGATGATGATTTTAGTGACGGCGGCTGGTGGGTTTTGTTCAATTGTCGTGGGTTTTTTGGCGGCGCGAATTGCTACGGGAATGGCGCAAAAATTGCGATTAAAATTATTTGAACGAATAGAAAGTTTTTCTTTGGCGGACTTTAATAAGTTTTCTACGGCGTCGCTGATTACGCGCTCAACGAATGATATTCAGCAGATTCAAACAACATCAATAATGTTGCTAAGGTTGGCGTTAATGGCGCCGATTATGGCAATTGGCGGTCTGCAAAAAGCCATGAATAATGCACCAGACCTAAGCTGGATTATCGCTTTGGCGGTGTTCGTTTTGTTTGTGGTGATCGCTACACTATTTACGATTGCCGTACCTAGGTTTAAGAAATTGCAGACTCTGGTGGATAAACTTAATTTGGTAGCGCGGGAAAATTTGGTTGGACTGAAAGTTATTCGTGCGTTCCATAACGAGAAGATTGAGCAGAAAAAATTCCAAGAAGCTAACGTGGAATTGAACAAGATGAACTTATTTGTGAATCGTTTGATGATGTTGCTTGATCCGATTATGACTTTAGTGATGAACTTTTCGAGTGTGGCAATTGTGTGGTTTGGCGCGCATTTGATAAGTAGTGGCAATTTGCAAATTGGTAATATGATGGCATTTTTGGAATACGCGATGCAGGTGATAATCTCGTTCTTGTTGCTGTCAATGGTGTTTATTATGGTGCCGCGAGCCGCCGTATCGGTGCGCCGAGTCGGAGAAGTTTTGGATACAATGCCGTCAATTATTGACCCGAAGTCGCCGAAAAAATTACCAAAAGATGCCAAGGGAAAAATTGAATTTAAGGACGTTACATTTACTTATCCTGACGCGGATTTGCCAGTACTTTCGGATATTAATTTTGTAGCTGAACCTGGTCAGACAACGGCGTTTATTGGCAGTACTGGTTCGGGAAAGTCGACGTTGATTAATTTGATTCCTCGTTTCTATGATGTTTCGGCGGGGCAGATTTTGCTTGATGACGTTGATATTAGAAGTCTGAAATTGGAAGATTTGTCTGGTCAAATTGGTTACGTGCCGCAAAAAGGTGTGCTGTTTAGTGGAACGGTTGCTAGCAATATCAAATATGGCAATGCTGAGGCTAGTGATAAGTTGGTTGAAAAAGCGGCCAAAATTGCCCAAGCGGAAGAATTTATTAGCGAGTTAAAAAATGGCTATAAAAGTGAAATCGCTCAGGGCGGTAGCAATGTTTCTGGCGGTCAGCGTCAGCGTTTGTCGATTGCGAGGGCTATTGCGGTTGAACCGAATGTTTATATTTTTGACGATTCGTTTTCAGCGTTGGATTTTAAAACTGACGCGAAGTTGCGGGCTGTGCTTGCAAAGGAAACTAAGAATAAAACCGTGTTAATTGTTGGTCAGCGAATAAATACAATTATGAATGCCGATAAAATAATCGTGATGGATGAGGGTAAGATTGTCGGTCAAGGAACTCATCAGGAATTGATGAGAAATTGTGAGGTCTATCAAGAAATTGCCGCTTCGCAACTCTCGGAAGATGATTTACAGAAAATGTCTATTGCTGCGAAAGGAGTGCTTTAATGTCTAGGCAAACCACGAAAAAACGTCAGCAAGTACGAATGGGCGGCCCGATGGGCGGAATGGGCACTGGCGAAAAGGCTAAAGATTTCAAGGGAACAGTCAAGAAGCTGATTAAATATTTGTCGGATTTTCGATGGCAAATGTTGATGGTGTTAGTTTTTGCAATTGGGAGTACGATTTTTGCGATTGCCAGCCCGAAGATTTTAGGCGGCGCGACGAATCAAATTGTTGATGATTATGTCAATATGAAAGCCTACGAGGCGATTACTAGCAAATTGCCAAAAGGTGTTTCTTTGCCAGCGGGAACTACTGGCGCGGACGTTTTGAACCGATTGCCGAATAAGTCGGAGATTGAAAAACAGATTCCGTCCAGTCAGCTTGAGTCAATTAAAAAGCTAGATCTTAGTTGGCGTCCAGAATTTCATTTTGACGCTATTTGGCGAATAATTATTTTGCTAGTCGGAATGTATGTGTTGAGCGTAATTTTTCGTTATATTCAAACGTGGATAATGACTCAGGTGACGCAAACCGTAACTTTCAGGATGCGACAACAATTGTCTGAAAAAATAAATCGCTTGCCGCTGAGTTATTTCGATAAGCAAACTTACGGCGAAGTTCTTAGTCGCATAACTAATGACGTCGATACGATCAGCCAAACGCTAAATCAGAGTTTGTCGCAAATTGTAACTTCAACGGTTACGGTGCTGGGAATTTTGGTGATGATGTTTTCGATTAGCTGGCAAATGTCGCTAGTTGCGCTGCTGGTGCTTCCGCTGGCGGGTGGTGTGATTACGCTAATTGCAAAGAGTTCGCAAAAACAATTTTTACGCCAACAAACGCAACTTGGCGAACTTAATGGACACATTGAAGAAATGTATGGCGGACATCAAGTGATGCGCGTCTTTAATGGCCAGAAAAAATCGATTGCTAAGTTTTCTAAGATCAATAATCGGCTTCAGGATAGTGCTTGGAAGGCTCAATTCTTTTCCGGCTTGATTCATCCGATTATGAATTTTATCAGCAACATTGGCTACGTTGCTATGACAATTTTGGGTGGTTGGCTGGCAATTAATGGTCGGCTAAAAATCGGAGACATTCAGGCGTTTATTCAATACGTCGACCAGTTCAATCAGCCGCTAGTTCAGGTTGCTAATATCGCTAATATTTTGCAATCGACAGCTGCTGCCGCCGAGCGAGTGTTTGAGTTTTTGGACGAGCCAGAAGAAGCGGTTGAATCGAATAACTTGGTGAAATTGTCTAACGTAAAAGGCGAAGTTGAATTCGACAATGTCGTCTTTGGGTATAAGCCAGACCAAACTATTATCAAAGGTTTGTCGGCGCACATTAAGCCAGGTCAGCGCGTGGCGATTGTCGGTCCGACTGGCGCCGGTAAAACGACGTTGGTTAACTTGCTAATGCGATTTTATGAGATTAATAGCGGTTCGATTAAAATTGACGGCGTGGATATTCGTAAAATTAAACGTAGCGATGTGCGTCAAATGTTTGGCATGGTGCTGCAAGATACGTGGCTGTTTAATGGCACGATTCGTCAGAATTTGATGTATGGCAATCCAAAAGCTACCGAGGAAGAGATGATAAAAACCGCCAAAGAAGCGCATGTTGATCATTTTGTGCGGTCGCTGCCGGGCGGCTATGATATGGTCTTGGGTGAGGAGGCTGCTAACATTTCCCAGGGAGAAAAGCAGTTGCTGACAATTGCCAGAGCGATGCTGGAAAAAGCGCCAATGCTGATTCTGGATGAAGCGACAAGCTCGGTTGATACGCGCACCGAAGTCCTTATCCAAAAAGCCATGGAGAAGTTGATGCAGGGAAAAACTAGTTTTGTTATTGCGCACCGTTTGAGTACTATTCGTGACGCTGATTTGATTTTGGTGGTTAAGGACGGGAATATTATCGAGCAGGGCAATCACGAAACTCTGCTGAAGCAAAATGGATTTTACGCTGAGCTGTATAATAGTCAGTTTGCTGAGTGATTGGGCGTTGATGAGGCAGTGTGAGATAATAGAAATAGAAAGTGTAAATTATGGCGCTACCAAAGAATAAAGAAACCAAGGCTATTATCGAAAAATACTTATTTCAAAGATTTAATAGTATTATGAGACATGAGACGCGACCGTTCAATGAATCTCCGCGCATTATTCAGCATGAGGGAAAAGTGCTTATACACAATACTCTAGATGATCAAGACTCTCAAAAAACTATGGAATATAGGAAGGCGGAATTTATACACAAAACCGACCTCCAGCAGCTTATATCAATGACTCCAGAAGACGTCATTAAAGTGTTAGATGAGGGGGCTAAAGATATAGGCGGTCAAATGGTAAAATACTATTTCCAAGTTTTGAGCACTGCAGTAGAAGAGGTGGGTAATGTTGTTGATGTCAAAGACCAAGAGATTACACCAGAAACTTTTCTTGACGCGATGCGAAAAATAAGCATACAATTTGATAAAGATGATAACCCTAAACTTCCCACTGTGACAATTAACGAAAAAATGTCTGATGCATGGAGAAAGGTTATAGAAGAAGTGGAGGTAAATCCTAAACATAAAGAAGAGTTCAATAAAATAATTGAACAAAAGAGGAAAGAATACAATGCAGAGCAAGCTGGTAGAAAATTGGTTGACTAATGCTAAAGAACTCAGCTTTACTGCTCCATTTGTTCAGCTATTGATTGCCGAAGGCTTTACTGTGCTGCAATCCAAGGGCGGGGTTAATGAGCAAGGCAAAGACGTCATAGCTAAAAGTCCTGAAGGTAAGATTTGTTGTTTTCAATTGAAATGTGGAAATATAGGCAGCAAAGAGTGGCAATCTATAAATGGCCAGCTGAATGACCTAACTGGCATTGCACCTACTCACCCCACAATCACTGAAAATCCAAAGAATTGGGAATGTTTTTTGGTGACCAATGGTGATATCACCGGACCAGTATTGAAAACAATTTTAGATTATTCAAAGACGAACATAGATAATAACAGGATGCCTTTAAAAACTATCGCCAAGGATGAGTTATTGCGCAGATTTTCTGATGCTTTTGGTAAGTTCTTTCCTATTGAGCCAAACGAAATACGCGTATTCTTTGAGTTGTTCTGTGAGGATGGTGATAATGTATTGAGAAAACAAGATTTTAAACAGTATCTTGAGAGGTTTTTGTCGAAATTTAATTCCATAACATCAAAACAGAAAAAGACAGAAGCCATCCAAGCTGTTCCAGTTATATCTAGTTATATACTAACTGACAAGTATACAAAAGAAAACTATATAGCACTTATTGACGCCTGGGTTCTTACACTGTTGACTATATTGTATTATGCAAACAAGTGGTCTCTGAATGATAATAAATACGACACGACAGAACATTTAATACTTGAAGAAATAGATAGGTTGTCTTTTTGCCTTATCGATGAAGTGGCTAATAATCAGGATTTATTTGTAGACACGACCTACGGACATTTCTCTGAGCCAATATTAGCTCATAAACTTAGATGTACTGAATTGTTGGGTTATATTTCCGGGGCGATGAGTTATTTTGCGTTATCAGAACGCAGCGGAGGTACTGTTTCAAAAGATTTTCTTGAAAAGATTCCGGTTCTATTCAGCAATAGGGTAATAGTCGGTGAAAGTGATGCTCCAAGTCGTTTTAATTTATTATTATCAATGCCTATTGTCGGTTGTGCTGATCAGACGATAATCGCATGCTTACAGCAATTAGTAAACGATATAATCATGACTCATGTGGATGATGGCAGTGGGTTGGCTAGTCCGTACTACTCAACTGAACAAGTGGTAGCTCACTTATTTGGAGTCGGAGATCCTATTGAAGAAGATTTTCATAATAGGAGTTACGTATTATGGTCGGCGATACTTTTGCTAGTTAAATACAATCAACGAGATTTCTTAAATGATAGATGGAAATACATATCTGAGATAGCCATGGAGGAAATTGTAGTACAAGATCAAAATGACTTGTTGTTATGGAGGGTAAATGATGCAGAAATGGTTGATACATTTCCTAGTGCGGAGCAGTCGTGGTCGGCTCTACGTAGTCAAGCGGCCAAATCATATAACGAAGAGATACCATCAATACTATTGAAGCGAAAATATTTAATACCTCTCATGATTTTGGCTATGCCTCATAGGCTTACTCCAAAATTGATTATGAGCCTCGCCAATTTCTCAGTAAAATCAAGCAAAGACATTTCTGTCTAAAATATCTATTCGATGAATTGGTAACTTAGTCCCGCCGCAAAATATCCAAAACGCTAAACTTTCCAGTCAGCATGGCTTGGCTAATTATATGCGGCGTGAGGGCGGCGATGAGTTCTTTGGGTTTGGTGTTGTCTGGTAAATCTAATGTCGTGTCCAGCGCGTACACGTAAAATTGATAGCGGTGCGTGCCAAACGGCGACTGCGGTCCGCCCCAACTGGTCATCCCCTCGACAGCGCCCGCGGGTAGTGATTCGCTGGTGATTTCAGTAGTTTCTGCCGGCATATTCCAAACCGTCCAATGGTAAAATCCATCGCGCTCAGGCGCGTCAGGGTCGTGGCAGACAACTACCAGACTTTTGGTGTCTGTTGGCGCGTCGCTGATCTCGAGCGGCGGGCGTTGGTTGCCTGCCAAGCTTGGAGTAAATTTTTGGTATGTTAGCGTTTTCGGTGAACGCAGGGCTCGTGATTTTCATACTATAATTTTAGTATAGTGATATTTTTGTAGCCTTTGGTACGTGCAGTTCAAAATCAATATCAGTTTTCTGGACAATTTCATAATAAGGCGGAATTGATAGGTTTTTCGGAAGTTCAATTATTTTTCCGTCGTTAAATAATTGTCCTTGTCGATAGACATTGTGAATAAACGGCACATTTGGCTTTACTTTTCTTAAGCGATATAGCGCTGATTTATGTTGCGTTTCGTTATTTTTAACGACTTCAGGTTGCGTGTGCCATTGCCCCATAATACATAACGTTAATAGGGAATCGTCAATTTTAAGGATATTTTTAGCTAGTTGTTCTTCTCGTTCCTGCGGGCTTGGTGATATGACGGCATCCTTATCTAAATTGTCAAAAAATGTATCAATAAAAACGAGCTCTTTAAGTTGATTTTGCCGTAGAAGAATTGCTATCGTTTTTATCATCTCAAGAGATAGAACGCTTAAGTCAAAAAGGTCTTCATCAACTAAGGAAAAATCGCAAGAGCCGGTCTTTACTGAATTGATGAAGTTGAATACAGTAGGGCTTGCCTCAATAGCTAATCTCTTTACACCAAGTTTCTTAACCAGAGTATAGACGACGTCGGAATTTTCTTTAATGCCGTGAATTTCGCCGTATATAATTATATTCGATTTTCGCAATGTGGATTGAAGCGAATTTAACTGTCTTATGTCCAGTTGTTTCGGTAAAAATGTTTTGATAATGTCGTGATTATTCATAGGTGCTAATTGATAGTTTACTTCATAAAACTGTAAATATATAGGGCTGCGTCGTTGATAAATTTGTCGATATTTGGCGAACTATTTATAATTAAGTCATGAATATCGCAGGCCAACTCCTCACTAAATACCCGATCATTTCCGACCAAGTCGACATAAAAGAACTTGGCGCGCTTTTAAGAGAGTTGGAAAAAACTTTACGTCGTGGCGCTACTGGAAACATTGTGGAGTTTGGCTGTTATGTTGGCACAACTAGTTTGTTTATTCGCCGACTGCTGGACGCTTATGATTTTACGGGCGAGTTTCACGTTTACGATTCGTTTGCGGGATTGCCAGAAAAAACCCAGAAGGATAATAGCGCTGCGGGTGATCAGTTTAAGGCTGGCGAGTTATTAGCGCCGCGTAAGACGTTTGTCCAGAATTTTAAGAAAGCGGGGCTGAAGTCGCCGATTATTCATAAAGGCTGGTTTTCTGATTTTACTTCTGATGACGTGCCAGAAAATATTATGTTTGCGTTTTTTGATGGCGATTTTTACGAATCAATTGTCGATTCTTTTCGGGTTTGTGAAAGTAAGTTTAATGAAGACGCGATAATTATTGTCGATGATTACGCAAATGAAGCTCTGCCGGGCGCCGCAAAAGCCACTGATGAATGGCTAAAAGTTAACCGACAATTCGCAGTCAGAACTGAGGCCAGTTTGGCAATCATCTCCTCTTGCCCAAAAACATAAACGTGTTACAATTAAAACATCACTAATATAAACAGGGGAGGGTTGTGATGGACGAACCAATTCACATCACGTCTGAAATAGGAAAACTTAAGACCGTTCTATTGCATCGGCCAGGTGAAGAGCTGGAGAATTTGACGCCAGACTATCTGACCGATCTTTTATTTGACGATATTCCATATCTGAAAGTGGCGCAGGCTGAACACGATGCTTTTGCGGAAGCATTGAGAAGTCGTGGAATCGAAGTTTTGTATCTGGATCAATTGGTCGCCGAGGCAATTAACACAGATCAACTGCGTGAACAATTTGTCGATGAAATGTTGGCTGCTTCTAAGCAGGATTCACGCCGTGTTACTCAAACGTTGCGCCAATTCTTGTTGGACTTGCCAACTCACGCTATGATTCGCAAGATTATGGCTGGTGTTCGCAAGGATGAAATTACTTTGCCTCCAGATCAGCATCAGCAACTTCATAATATGATCGAGAAAAATCATTATCCGTTCTATCTCGATCCAATGCCAAACCTATACTTTACACGCGACCCAGCTGCCGCAATTGGTAACGGTTTGACAATCAACAAGATGCACTGGACGGCTCGTCGTCGTGAATCGCTATTTATGCGCTACATCATCGACCACCATCCACGCTTTGCTAATCGTGCGCCAGTTTGGTACAACCGCACAGAGAAATTCTCAATGGAAGGCGGCGACGAATTAGTATTAAGCGATAAGGTTATGGCAATTGGTGTTTCAGAGCGAACAACTGCTGAGGCAATTGAAAAGATGGCAACCAAATTGTTTGCTGGCTCGAAATTCGAGAAAGTCATCGCTATGGAAATTCCAAAATCTCACGCCTTTATGCACCTAGACACCGTGTTTACGATGATTGATCGTGATAAGTTTACGATTCACCCAGAAATTCGCGACCATGGCGGCAGGATGAATTGTTTTATCTTGGAGAAGGTTGAAGGTCAGCCATTCCCACGAATTACACACGAAACAGACCTGGAACACGTCTTGAGAGTTGCGCTGGGCTTGCCAAGTGTTACGCTGATTGAGTGTGGTGGTGGCGATCCGATTGCTGCTGCTCGTGAGCAGTGGAATGACGGTTCAAACACTTTGGCGATTGCGCCGGGTGTTGTGGTGACTTATGATCGCAACTACGTAACTAACCAGAAATTGCGCGAAAACGGCATTGAAGTTATTGAAATTAGTGGTGCTGAGCTTGGACGCGGTCGTGGCGGTCCACGCTGTATGAGTATGCCGCTAGTACGAGAGGATGTATTCTAATGGCTCAGAGTTTGAAAGGACGATCGCTGCTGACTTTAGGCGATTATACCGCTGAAGAGATTCGCTTGCTATTGGACACGGCTCGTGAATATCGTCGATTGAAATATGCCGGTATTCCGCACCGAATTCATGAGGGTAAAAATGTGGCTTTGTTGTTTGAAAAGACTTCAACGCGAACACGCTGCGCATTTACGGTGGCTGCTAATGACCTTGGAGTTGCGCCAGAATATCTTGGTAAAGACGATATTCAATTGGGCAAGAAAGAAACGGTTGAAGACACTGCCAAGGTTTTGGGTCGAATGTTTGACGGGATTGAGTTTCGTGGTTTTGATCATGCAACTGTTGAGGAATTGGCGCGTCACGCTGGCGTTCCAGTGTGGAATGGATTGACCGATAAGTTCCATCCAACGCAGATTTTGGCTGACTTCATGACAATTGAAGAACATGTCGGAAAATTGAAGGGGACTAAGCTGGTATTTGTTGGCGATGGTCGTAACAATATGGCGAACTCGTTGATGATCGGCTCAGCTATTATGGGACTTGATTTTCGTATTTTGGCACCTCGTGAATTGCATCCAGAGCAAGCTTTGGTCGATAAAGCAAATCATTTTGCCAGGTCAAGCCACGCACGTATTACCATCACTGACAACTTCGAAGAAGCTTTGCGTGGTGCCGATGTGATTTACACGGACGTTTGGGTTTCAATGGGCGAAGAAGACAAGTTTGCTGAACGCATTAACCAATTGCGACATTTCCAAGTTAATCGCCAAATGATTAACTTGACAGGAAATCCTGAGGTCAAGTTTATGCACTGTTTGCCAGCATTCCATGACGCATTGACGATTACTGGAAAGAAGATTCAGGAAGATTTCGGTTTAGATTCAATGGAAGTAACGGATGAGGTGTTCCGCTCGCCACATTCGATAGTTTTTGATCAAGCGGAAAATCGTATGCATACAATCAAGGCTGTGATGGCTTTGACATTGTAGTTGTTGTCGTAATGAGGAGGTTAAGGAGGCTCCGAGGCAATGGTAGAAAAAATTAAAAAGGCAAAGCAGAAGCTTCGATCACCGTCGGCGTTTACTATTTTGTTTGTCGTGATCATTGTTATGGCGGCATTGACGTGGGTTGTTCCTTCTGGACTATATAAGACAAACGAAGATGGCGATCGTATAGCTAATTCGTATCACGTAGTCGACAAAGATCGAACCGTCACGGAAGAAAAAGACGGTAAAAAGGAAGAGGTCAAAAAACACGATCAGCAAGGTTTGTGGGACGTCTTTACTGCACCTATTAAAGGTATGTCAGACAAGCTTGATGTCATCGTCTTCGTGATGGTGCTTGGTGGATTCTTAGGCGTCACTATGAAAACTGGTGCGCTTGATGCTTCTCTTGGTGCACTACTTCGAAAGATGAAGGGCAAGGAAAAGTGGCTCATCCCGATTCTGATGATTTTATTCGCTATCGGTGGTACTACTTACGGTATGCAGGAAGAAACTGTGGCGTTTTACGCGCTCGTCATACCGATGATGATTGCTGCTGGCTATAACGCCATGACTGGTGTGATGGTGATTGTGCTTGGCGCCGGTACGGGTGTGCTCGGCTCGACAATCAACCCATTCTCTACTGGTGTTGCGGCAAAAACCGCAGACGTGAAATTGGGTAGCGTTATTCCAATAATGTCTATAATCTTAGTACTTTGTTTGATTGCTGCGATTATCTTTACTATGCGTTACGCCGCAAAAGTTAAGGCCGGCAAGTACAAAGAAGATGTTCGCTATAAGCCAGCTACGGCTGCTCTCGACACGACAAACGTACCAAAATTCACTGGTCCACGAAAAGTCGTTATGTCTGTGTTTGCTATTACGTTTGTGCTAATGATTCTTTCCTTGATTCCATGGGGAAGTTGGAATATCACACTCTTCGCTGATATGTTTGAATGGGCTGCAGGTTTGCCAGTCATTGGCGCGGTACTTGGTGTAGTCCACAGTGCGGCATTTGGTGATTGGTATTTCAATGAAATCACTGCACTATTCCTAATTTCAACAATTGTCATAACCGCAATTTACTACAAAGAATTTAAGAAAGAGGGTGTTTTCCCGGTTGATACATTTATTGACGGTGTGAAAGATATCTTGCCGGTTGCTCTGATTATCGCAGTGGCGACAGGTGTTTCCGTGGTGATGTCTAATGGCGAAATCCAGGACACGATCATCAGCTGGGGTGAGTCCCTTCTGAAAGATGCTGGTGGCGGTGTTGTCGGTGTGTTGGCATATCTATTCTACTTGCCAATGTCATTTATCGTTCCGTCATCATCAGGTTTGGCGGCAGCAACTATGCCGGTTATTGCGCCAATTGCTGACCTGGTTGGCTCAAGCAAAGAAGTTATGGTTGCCGCATTTGCGACAGCGTCTGGCTTGATCAACATGATGGCTCCAACTATCGCGTCGTTGATGGGTGGATTGGCTTTGGCTGGCGTTTCATATCGCGACTGGCTAAAACGCTCAGCTCCAATTATGGCGATATTTGCTATTATCAGCATTACAGTTATTGCAATTTTCGGGGCACTGTAGCCTATGGATAAGAAGCGTACTATTGTAGTAGCGCTCGGTGGTAACGCCCTGCAACGGCAGGGCGAAGCCGCGTCTGAGCAGCAACAGCGAGTGGCTGATGAAACTGTTCGGCAACTTTTACCGTTAATCCAGGCTGGTCATAACGTAGCAATCGTTCATGGTAATGGTCCTCAGGTTGGCAACATTGTGTTGCACGAAGAGGCAATTAACACGCCGGACGTGCCAAGCTTGCCACTGGAAGATTCTGGCGCCATGAGCCAGGGATTGATTGGCTTTTGGCTGCAACAGGCTTTTCATGATGCCTTTATGGTTAATCAAATGAACAATCGCGCTGTTAGTGTTATAACCCAAACGATTGTTAGCTTAAGCGATCCAGCATTCCAAAATCCAACCAAGCCAATTGGTCCGTTCTATTCGGAAGACGAGGCAAAAACCGTCGCTAGCGAACGCGGCTACACGGTAAAAGAAGACGCTGGTCGCGGCTGGCGACGTGTCGTTCCATCGCCAAAACCTCAGACAATTGTCGAGGCCGATGTGATTAAGGCGCTGGTTCATGCTGGCGTGACGGTCGTTTCAACTGGCGGCGGCGGCATTCCTGTTTTACAAGATGAAACTGGTCAATTAAAAGGCGTCGCTGCGGTCATTGATAAGGACTTCGGCGCGGCAAAATTGGCGGATCTTTTGGACGCCGATACCTTGCTGATTTTGACTTCGGTTGATGCTGCTAAAATTAATTTTGGCAAACCAGATGAGCAATCTCTCGGGGAAGTTTCAATAGAAGAACTTCAAAAGCATATTGACGATGGGCAATTTGCGGCAGGTTCAATGTTGCCAAAAACTCAGGCTGCCTTATCGTTCCTGGATGGAAAGTCGGGGCGTACAGCGATTATTACTTCGCTAGATAAAACTGCTGAAGCCATTAGCGGCTCGGCAGGCACGATAGTTAAATCGTAATAAAAATCAAGAAGTTCCTGTGAACAGTGCAGGAGCTTCTTGTGTTTATGTATGTTTTATTTTATAATATGAAATTATGTTGCAATATCTTCGTTCAACAAATAGTGATTCAATAATTAGCCCGCAAGAAAATTTGCAGTCTGGTTCGTGGGTGCGCTGCGAAAGACCGAGCGACGAAGAGATTTCGCAATTGCTGACGCTGGGCTTGGATGAGGATTTGATAAGTGACGCGCTTGACCCGCACGAGGTGCCGCGTATTGAGTTTGATGATGAATGGACTTATTTGATTGCGCGACTGCCAGACACTGACGACGATTTTAACGATTTTACCACGCCAATTTTATTCTGCATCAATAAAGATCATATTGTGACGTTGTCCAGAGATAGTTTGGGGCGATTGTGGCAACCGTTTATTGATAAAGTGCGGATTAGGACGGATCGACAAGTTGAGCTTTTGGTGGCGATGGTTGAGGCGATTTCAACGCAATATCAGCGGCGCGTGGCAACGATTAATCGCCAGATGCGAGCGGCTACAGACAGTATTCATACACTGAGAGTTAATGACATTGCCACTCTGGCAGAGTATGAGCGCAAATTGAATGATTATCTTGACGCGTTAATTCCGATGAACTGGGCAATTGAGAGACTTTTGGCGACTCAGAAGCTGCGATTGAAGGCTGATGATAAGGAAGACGTTGAGGATATTTCGATTGATTTGGAGCAGGTGATTGCGCGTTGTAAAAGTTTGTTGAGGACGATTACTAATGTGCGCGATAGCTATAGGGCAGTGATGGATACGCGCCTTAACGAAACAATTCGCCTGCTAACCGTAATTACTGTAGCCTTGACTATTCCGACGATGATCGCTGGTTTGTATGGTATGAACGTGCCGGTTCCGGGTGCCGATAATCCATTGATGTTTTGGGCGATTACCGCGATCAGTGTAGTGCTGGCATTTGTTGTGGGCTATTATTTCCTGCGCCGCCGCTAAAGTTTAATTGCAATTCGACAGATTGCTAATATTGCTTGTGTATATTATAATTTTCTTATGATGGTGGGCTATTTTGAACGCAGATCGTTGACTGAAAAGTTGACGCAAGCTCAACGAATGCATAAAAATGGTTGGATTAATTTGACCGGGAGTCTTGATGCTACTCGAGTTTCAAAGGCTTTGTCGCTGTCTGCTAATATTGTCCGTGATGTAATGGACATCCACGAATTGTCTCGAGCAGAATTTTCCGATGGTGTTGAATATATTTTTACGCGTATACCGTTTGGTCAAACTGATTCTGGCAAAACGGCGCCATTTTTGATTGCAATTAGCGGCGGTCATTATATTACAATATCGCCTCATGTTAAATTTTCACCTCTGGAGGTTAGCGATTATTTATTTAGCACAACCGAGCGTCCAGCGGGAGTTTTTGCTGCGAATTTGGCGTATATTATTTCTCAATATGAACAGCGTGTACACTTGTTAACGGAGCAAATTAGCGATGCTCGCCGGCGACTAAGTCGTCATGAAGTTGAGAATTCGGATTTTATTAAATTTGTCGCAATTGAAGACACGCTCAATGAATATCGAAGCAGTTTGGAAGGTATGTCCCGCGTTATTACACAACTAATGGAAAACCGCCGCCATTTATTTAAGACCAGGGACCTGGAAGCCTTGGAGGATGTTGACCTACATATTAGACAAGTTCTAGTGGCAATCAGTTCCAGTACGCACACAATTTCCAGTATCCAAAACGCTTATTCGACAGTTGCTAATAATACGCTGAACCAACGCATGAAGGCATTAACCGCCATAACAATTCTTCTGGCTATTCCAAATGTTTTTTACGGAATGTATGGAATGAATATCGCGTTGCCATTCCAGGGAGAGCCTTGGGCGTATCCGGTTATCACTAGTTTTACAGTGTTGTTGATTTTACTTGTTATGTTTGTTGCTAAGCGACTCCGCTTATTCTAATATAGATATAATAAGCATTTTCAAAATGTTTTTGCTTGACGCGCCAATAAACGTTTGGTAACATTGTTAGCGTGTCTCGCGCCGAAGCATTAAATTGCTGATGTTAAGTGATAAAGGTCGAAGCGCGTGGGGCTGCACATAATAATAAGGAGTGCAAAACACATGCCAATAGCAATCAAATTTGTGCCATCAAGGCGCAAAAAGATCGCGGTGGATGTGGTGCCTGCCGAATGGCAAACATACATAGCACAATAATAAAAAGTAGTGCAGTCGCTCCAACGATAGAATAGGGACGACTATAAACAAATCCCGCTCCAAGGCACCGGAGCGGGATTTTGGTTTGTGTGAAAATACGTTAATCTTTTATTTCAACGCCAGCTTTTTTCAAGGCTTCCTTGACTGATGATTCGATTGAGCCAGAGCTGTCCATCTCGGTATTTTTTCCATTTATGTAGAAAGTTGGTGTTGCGGCAACGCCGTGTTTGCGACCGAGAGCCATATCGAAGTCGATTTTATTTTTAACCCTGTTGCTGGCAATATCGGTTTTATATTGATTGATATTAAGCTTCAATTGTTCAGCATAAGATTTGAAAATGTTGTCGCGTTCTGTAGTGTTGGCGCTTTTCCAGGCGTCCTGATTTGCGTATAGAAGTTCATTCATTTCCCAGAATTTACCCTGTAAACCAGCAGCTTCAGCTACGGCAGCGGCAGCTCGTGCGTTAGGGTGTGAGCTGGCAATTGGGAAATTGCGGAAAATTAATCGAACGTGATCTTTATATTTTTTAGCTAGTGCTTCGGCTTTTGGTGCAGCGGTGCCACAGCCAGGGCATTGATAGTCGGCGTATTCGATAATTGTTACTTTGGCGTCTTTACTGCCAATTTCGTGATCTGCAATATTGCCATTTCTTGATTCTGCGCTGATAGTTGTGTTCAGCTGATCGTTATTGATATCGCTAATGTTTAGTCGATTTTGTGTCGAAATATAAATCATTCCACCAACAATTGCCACTACAATAATTGCGAAAATTATCCAGCTTTTCTTATTCATTTTACCTCCATTTACTCTAGTAAGTATAGCACGGAATGCTGTACAATAAAACTATGACGATTGTGCTAATTTTTGGATATTTGGTTACTTTGGCGGTTTTGCTGATAGTGCTGGGAGCTCAGCCGAAAACGTCTTCGCATAGTCAATTTGAGCTGCGGCGGAGAAGTGGACTAGGCGATGAAAAGGCTAAAATTCTTTTGCGACAAAGAGAATTTTTACGAGATATTATTTCACTGCAGCGCGCTGTGGCTTCTTTATGTTTGGTAATTTTAAGTGTTATTAGCGTTTATTTGTTCAATTGGGTAGCTGGACTCTTTTTGTCAGTTATAATAGCCTTAGAAATCGGAGCCGTTGCGCGAATTGGCTTGTGGCAGAAATATTCACAGCAACTTTATGAAAAATACGAACCGCTAATTTTAACGACAATTGAGCGACATCAAGTAATTTTGTCGTTAATCCGTTCGGTGTCGCCAGTTGTTGGTGATAGTCGGGTGATTGAATCGAAAGAAGAATTGCTGGAAATGGTGGCTCAATCCAGCGGAGCGATTTCATCTTCTGAGAAAAAGCTTATCACTAACGGACTGAAGTTCAACGATATGAAAGTCGAGGAAATTATGACGCCGCGAAGTATGATTGAATCGGTGTCTATGAATGAACTTCTCGGGCCGCTAGTGCTTGATGATCTTCATAAAAAAGGGTATAGCAGATTCCCTGTCATTGATGGCGATATTGATCATGTTGTTGGTATGTTGAGAATTCAGGATTTGCTGACAATTGATCGTAAAGCAAAATCTCATCGTGCGGAAACAGTCATGAGTAAAGATGTCTATTATATTCGCGAAAATCAAACTCTACAGCACGCCTTGGCTGCATTTTTGAAAACGCAGCATCACTTGTTTATTGTTGTAAATGAGTTTCGAGAAACAGTTGGCTTACTGAGCTTAGAAGACGTAATTGAAGCGCTATTGGGTCAGAAAATCATTGACGAATATGATGTTTATGGAGATATTCGTAAGGCTGCCACGGCTAATCCACAGAAAAATAATTTGCCCACAAAAACTCGACGAGATGTTTAATTCTGGGAATTTGCCCAGATTATGCTATAATAACAGATATGAAAAATAGAATTTTGGCGGCAGAAACTTCTAAAAAAGTTGGTGAGAATATTACAGTTGCGGGCTGGGTTCATTCCAGGCGTGATCATGGCGGATTGATTTTTATTGATTTGCGCGACCACACGGGTTTGGTTCAGTTGGTTATTAACCCTGATAAAAAGGAAGCTTTTTCTTTGGCGGAAAGCTTGCGAGATGAGTTTGTGGTTCGTGCTTGTGGCGTGGTTGCGGAGCGTGGCGAAGGTCTGAAAAATCCGAATATTGCCAGTGGCGATGTGGAAATTGTTGTGGACAATTTGGAGATTTTGAACCGAGCCGAAACTTTGCCAATTCAGCCATTTGCCGAGGACAATCAAGCTGGCGAAGAACTAAGATTCAAATATCGTTATCTTGATTTGCGTCGTCCAAAAATGCAAAACATGCTTAAAAAACGCGCCGAAATGTATCGTCGAATCCATGAATATATGGACGATCGAGATTTTATTGAAATTCAAACGCCAATTTTGGCTAATTCAAGCCCTGAGGGTGCACGTGATTTTCTGATTCCGAGTCGTTTGCAGGAAGGGAAGTTTTACGCCTTGCCACAAGCTCCACAGCAGTTTAAGCAGTTGCTGATGGTTGGTGGCGTGCCGCGTTATTATCAGTTGGCGGCTTGTTTCCGCGACGAAGATCCGCGAGCAGATCGCTTGTATGGTGAGTTTTATCAGCTTGATTTAGAGATGAGTTTTGCTGAAAATGGTGAAGAAGTTCGCACTGAAGTTGAGCCTTTGATGAAGCAATTGGCAACTGATTTTGCTGGTAAAAAATTGTTGGATTTGAGCGATTTGGCGGTTGGTGATGGCAGTTCAATTCCGCGAATTTCGTATCGCGACGCCATGGAAACTTACGGTTCTGATAAGCCGGATTTGCGATTTGGCATGGAATTGATAGAACTGACGGACGTGTTCTCGGAGACTGAGTTTGGCGTATTTAAAAATGCTGAATGCATTAAGGCTATTTGCGTAAAAAATGGCGCAAGTTTGAGCCGCAAGCAAATTGACAATTTTACCAACATCGCTAAAAGCGAAGGCGCTGGCGGTTTGGCGTACATTACATATCAGGACGGCGAAACAAAATCTCCAATTGCGAAATTCTTGAGTGATAAGGAATTGGCTGAGATTCAGCAGAAAACTGGTGCGGTTGATGGCGATGCAGTGTTCTTTGGCGCTGATTCTCGCTCGGTTGTTAACGCGGTATTGGGGCGCTTGCGTAATGAATTTGCCTCGCACTTTAATCTTAAGGACCCATCGGTCGTGGCGTTTGCTTGGATTATTGATTTTCCGTTTTACGAATGGGATGAGCGTAGTAAGAAGCTTGACTTTGGGCATAATCCGTTCAGTATGCCAAAGGGTGGCTTACAGGCTCTGGAGTCTGCTGAAACTGACGCCGAAAAACTATCCATTGTTGCTGATCAGTTTGATATGGTGATGAATGGCTATGAGATTTGCTCTGGCGGCGTTCGCAACCATAATCCAGCGGTGTTATATAAAGTGTTCGGTTTGCTGGGCTTCAGTGAATCCTATGTTGAAGAGAAGTTTGGTGCTATGTTAGGCGCTTTCAAATACGGCGCTCCGCCTCACGCAGGGTGCGCTTTTGGCGTTGATCGTATTTTGATGGAACTGACCGATGAGCAAAACGTTCGCGAGACTCTGGCGTTTCCAAAGAATGGCTCTGGTGTGGATGTAATGATGAATTCACCTTCAATTGTCGATCCTGCTCAGCTACGCGAATTGGGTTTGTGAGATTTAGCATTGAGTTCACGGGAGATGCTTGTAGGGTGATGGATAATATTATTCTTCACATTCCTCATGCCTCGTTGTGCTTGCCGCCTGATTTTTGGCGTGATATTACGGTGGATAAAGAGATTGTCGAGAGAGAATTGCGTTTCATTGCTGATTATAAAGTTGATGAGCTCGTTAAGAATATAGATAGTCATAAAATTATAGCCAAATATTCGCGACTATATTGTGATGTTGAGAGATTCCGCAGTGATGAGGATGAGCCAATGACTAAGCTGGGCATGGGAGCAATTTATACACATTTATCGGACGGTACGCAATATCGCAAAATAAGATCATCCCGCCGGGAAGAAATTTTGAGCAAATCATACGACTTACATCACAAACAACTAAACACATTGAGTAGGGAAATTGTTGATAAATATGGATCGTGTGTGATTATTGATATTCATAGTTATAGCGATGAATTGGTGCGAAGATTGTTTGGCTGGGTGGAGAATTTACCAGATATTTGCCTTGGCTATGATGAAAAATGGTTCGGTAAAGACAGTGCATCAAAATTAAAAACGTATATTGAAAAAATGGGATATGGCTGTGAATTAAATTATCCGTATTCTGGGGCGCTGGTTCCGATGGAATTTTATCACGATGAAAATCCAAAGATACGGTCGGTGATGTTGGAAATTAATAGGCGCGTCTATTTGAATAGTGGTGTGGTGAGTGAAAAGGCTGTGTGTAATATAGATAAAATAATAAATTTTATCGCAGAAAATCTAAATCCTAATACCCAGCCAGGCCGCCAAAATGTCGCCCGCAAAGTAGGCTAGTCCTGCCGCAATTATCCCAAGAAGTAACGTGATGCCTGCAGATTGCCAAGGTGATTGTTTGCTGACTTTACCTTTGATGAAACCGATTGCTAAGAACGTTGCCGCAGTTAGCGCCGAGCTAACATAGAATAATATTGCGTTTGGCGCTTTTAAGTTTGCAATTACGTCAATCAAATATGGCAATACTGGTACGCTACCGACTACCACGAAAGCTAAGAATGTTACTGCGCCTATGATCTTTGGGGATGAGCGTTTTTGGCTGTCGCGAACGGACTCTTCGTGTTCGGCGCTGGCTGCCAAATATGCGCTAGAGCCCATTGAGAATCCGTCGGCTATTAAATTAGCAATTCCCAATATAAGAATGACTGAACTGGATATTCCAGCTCCAGCTGAAGCTGCCACGACTGCAAATGTTGTTACCGTGCCGTCGACCGCGCCATAAACAAATTCCGGTATATATCGTTTGAAAAAATCTCGCATAACCATACCAGTTTATCATATTATTAACGATTAGCGGACATCTCTATTGACAATTTAATAAGCTTATGCTATAGTGAAATAGTTAGATTATCTAATACAAACAATTTAACAAGCATGCTAAAATAAACATAACAAATATAAACTTTTGCAGAAAGGTAAAGCGTGGAAGATATCCAAACAGCCATCGTTTTATTATCAATCATCGTAGGATTGTTGTCGGTTATTATCGTAACGCTACTGGCAGTGGTCATCGCCTTGTTGGTAAGACTTAATACGGTCATGAAAAGCGTTAGTAAAATTACAACTAACGTAGCTAGTGCGACTGAGTGGTTGTCGCCAACAAAAGTTTTTAGTGAAATATCAGGTTTATTTCGTAAAAAATAATTAAAAAAGGAGTAAATATATGAAAAAAGTTTTAGCAATTATCGGAGCGGTAGCAGCAGGTTTTACAGCTGGAATTTTAACTGCACCAAAGAGCGGCAAGGAAACAAGGAAAGACTTGAAGGATAAAGCTGCAAAAATGAAAGCCGACACTGAAAAAGTAGCTTGCAAAGCGACTGCCGCAGCAAAAGACAGTGTAGACTCATTGAAAGCTGGCTCTCAGAAAGTTGGAGATGCTGTAGTAGAAACCGCAAAAGATGTTAAGGGCAACGTCGAAAAACGTTTCAAGTAATATTTGACTCTATTCAAGAAGACGTGAGATAATATAAGTGATGAAAAAAGTTACTTTCTATCTCGCGTCTTTTTTGATTACTTCTAGTTTGTTAGTGACTCCACGGGCAGTTGAGGCTCAGTCTGTCGATGCTACGGCTGATTCTGAGATTATAAAAACGCTTGATCGAAACTGTAGTTCCGTAAGAGTCGCTATTAAAAACATCCACACCAATGACGCTCTAACTAGGGTAAATGTTGGACAGAGATATAATTCTATTTCTACCAAACTTATGGCCAGGCTGAACAGTCGATTGGCGATCAATAAGCTGGACAGCTCAAAGTTAGTGAACATTACTAATGAATTCGAGTCGACGAGGCTTAAGTTTAATAGCAATTACAACGATTACGATACTGCGATGACCGATCTTCAGCGCGCAAATTGCTCTAATAATGTGGCGGACTATTATCAAAAATTGACCGTCGCTCGCGAGGCTCGTAATAAACTTTCTGAGGATGTGAAGATCTTGGATGAATTGTTAGTGAGATACAAAGAAGAAGTGCAAGTTATTAAAAATTCGCTGTCTGGAGGTTCTAATGAATAGGGCTAAGGAATTATTTCGTAGCTATAAATTTGCTACATTTATTGGGCTGACTATTGCAGTTTCGGTTTTACTAGTATCGATTGCGATGTTTATGTATTACAAGACTGATGCCTACAGATTGGACTTGAGCCGTCCAGAATATGCTTCTCGCCGCAAGCAAATTAGCAAGGATGCGAATGAGAAAAGTCACGAATTTGACGCGCAAGGCTCAGTAAACAAGGATACGTTGAAGGAATTTTTGGGAATTTATGACAAAGAAGTAGAGAGTGTGAATAAGATCAAAGCGTTTTCTAATGATGTGTTAAGCGATAAAGAATTGGGTTTGTCTAATAATTAATTTTTTTATCTTCTGGTTATTGAGGTTGGGGTCGGCAGAGTCGCCAGAAGAACTCCTTCGCGATCAAAGTTTTGTAACAATCGATGTCGCATTTCAGAGGTAACAGACCACTGATCGGATGGTTGGGTTTTTCCGGCAATGATCAATTCTGTTCCTCGTCCAGTAATGTCACCAACGGAAACGAATTTAGGCGGATCGATAATTTTCTTTTGCCAAGCCTTTTCTTTAGCCAATTCTTGGCCGGTGGCATTAATGATGTCTGTAACTGCAGAAATGTCAGAACTTGGGTCGATATAAATGCTGAATCGCGACATGCTATAGCCCATAGTTTTATTGATAACGTGCTGAATCGTACCATTCGGAACATAATGAACATTGCCCTCAGAATCTCGTATAACAGTAGTGCGAGTGCCGACTCTCTCGACGGTTCCAGCAGCTCCCATTACGTCAACAACATCGCCAACACGATATTGATTTTCGGCGATGATGAAAATACCAGACAAGAAGTCTTTAACGAGTGATTGAGCGCCAAATCCTAATGCCACACCGATTATGCCAGCACTAGCGAATAGCGGCGATAAATCAAATAGAAATAGTTTATTGGCGACAATTGCGGCTACATAGAAAATTATTATGATTTGCCAGAAACTTCGGGTTAATTGGATGAGAGTTTTTTCGCGCTTTTCTATGTCTTTACGGTGCCAGGAACGATGTTTAGCGGTGGAGCGTATAGAATAATGGATAGTCCAAGATAATAAATATTTTCCCAGAAAATAAACAAAAACAGAGCCGATAATAATGCTGACCGTGTCGATAATGCGCTCACTAATTAGCCAGCCAAGGTTGTTGCCGTGCAGCCATTGACCTAACGTAGAAGAATCCAAAAACTGTTTTATAAGCTTGTCCATTATTGATTTAGTATAATAGAAAATATGAGTTTTGTCGATCCGAATCAATTTATTATCACCAGAAAACGTAAGAAGTATAAATTCGCTTTATTCCACAATTCGCCGCTATGCTTTGAGTTTGATGAATGGGTGAAGCGGGAAGTCGATTGTTTGGAAATCGGTGCTGGAACGGGACTATTCAGCGTGGAGCTTGCATTGCGCCATCCTGAAAAAACGTTTTTAGCAATTGACGTGAAAGGCGATCGATTACAGAAGGGCGCGAAAATTGCTGAAGAAAAGGGGCTGGAGAATGTGTTTTTTGTTCGAGCGCGGGCTGATCAAATAGACCAATTAGTGGAGCAGAATTCTTTGGCGCAAATTTGGGTAACATTTCCTGATCCGTTTCCGAGGAGACATAGTGCTGGACGCCGTTTGAATCATCCTAATTTTTTGAAGAAGTATTCTTCATTGCTAAAATCGGACGGATCTTTATTAATCAAACACGACGACCACAATTTTTTCTGCTGGAGTTTGGAGCAATTGGTGGTAGAAAAATGGCAAATTAAAGAGTTGAGTTTTGATCTTCATGAATCCGCGCTAAGTGACGAATACAAAATAATGACGACTTACGAACAAAGGTGGACTGACGAAGGAAAAACTATTAATTTCGTAAGAGTTACGCGCTAATAAATGAAAGGAATATTATGCAATTTAACGATTATTCAACGAAAGCAATTTCTACCTTAACAGATAAAGATTCTCATAAATATGGCGACGTTGACGCGAGGTTGATGGCACAGATATTGGGATTAAGTGGCGAATCTGGTGAAGTCGTGGAGAAATTTAAGAAAATCCTGCGTGATAAAAATGGGGAAATTTCAGATGAAGACCGTAATGCAATAATAAAAGAGCTCGGTGATGTGCTTTGGTATGTCAATTCTATAGCGCATTTGCTTGGTTGTAGCTTAGAGGAAGTGGCTCGCAGGAATAATGATAAACTGCTCAGTCGCCAGAGTCGGGGGAAGATTCACGGCAGCGGCGATGATCGCTAATTTTTAGCTAATTGCTCGCGAATCCATCCGTCGATTGTGCCAGCGCCCATACACAGGACGAGCTTTCCAGAGTTCCTTGCTGCGGTTATTTCTTGCCATAAACTGTCATCTAATTCGGCGAAATGAACTTTTTCTTTGTCGATATTTTTGGCAAGCTGTTGTGGTGTTAAGGTCGGTAAATCTGGATTTTCCCTAGTTAAATAAGTCGGCAGCCAGTAAATTTCATTGGCATCACGGAAAATATTGTCAGTGTATTGACCAATTATTTCGTGCTGGCGAACATTTTGGTGCGGCTGATAAACCAGGACTACATCGTTTGACAACTCCTTAGCCATCTGTAGTGTCGCTTGAATTTCAACTGGGTGATGTCCATAGTCAGAGTATAGATTTTCGGCGAGCTCTTCAAAACGTCGTCCTGATCCGGGGAAGGAGTTTATTGCTTGGTATATTTCTAACTCCTCCGCGTTCACTCCCATATGTTTCAAAGCTTCGATCACCAAAGTAGCGTTCTTTCGGTTATGCTCGCCGGGCAGAGTGATGTTTTTGTTGGAATCGTGCAAGGTTGTTAGATTTTTTTCATCAAATATGGCTGAATTTTCTTGCCACGCGATAACTTTTTTAGATTTTTCGCCGAATTCACGGAAGGCGTCTAAGTAAGATTCTTTTGTTGGATATGTGTCTGGATGGTCGTAATCAACAGATGTGATAAGGCTAATTTCTGGAGAAAAATGCAAAAAGTTGCGATCAAATTCATCACATTCGTATACGAAAAATTGGCTATTTTTATCAAACGTTCCGCTCGGCCCAAAACTTAAAGTTGAACCCACAGAATAGCTGACAGGAATTTGCAATTGCTCCATTGTCCAGATTAGCATGCTCGTTGTTGTTGTTTTTCCGTGGGTGCCAGCGACCGCGATAAGTTTCAGGTTTTTATCGGCGATTATTTGCGCCAGCAATTCGTCGCGCTTGCTGGTTTTTATGCCTAATTTTCGCGCCAAGACTAATTCTGGGTGATTTTCTGGCAAAGCAGCGGTGTAAATAAACCAGTCAAATGGTGATTTATCGTGTTCTGATTGCAAGAACGCGCCAGATTGGTCAAAAGAAATAGGAATTCCGGCTGACTCTAATTCGTTTGTGATAAGACTTGGTGATTTGTCGGAGCCGCAAACACCATACCCGACTCCTAAGGCAATTCTGCTCAGCGGTCCGATGGCAACGCCGCCAATTCCTGAAAAATAAATTCGCATACAAATATTATACCACCGCAGCGGTAGTAATATTCACGTCATTGGGATAATTTGCTATACTAAAATTATAGAGAAGGTGGTGGGATGGCTATAGATAAGAAGAAAACCAAGTTTAGAATTAAGCGACTCAGTCAGATTAAGACTTGGCAGTTGGTCGTTTTATTGATCATGTCTGGTTTTATTTCGGCAACTTTTTTGAGGCTGAACAATGTTGGCATGGTTGAGCGGCGAGAATCTGTGGAAAATGCAGATAAGGCTGGGGATATAGTCAATCTTCAGCAACGACTATATGATCTGCAGCGTTATGTATCTACGCATATGAACGCGGACCCGGGGAAGATTGCGCTGGATCATACGTATAAACAAATGTATGACCGGAAACTGAAAGAGTTTGAAGAGGAGATAAAAAATCAGTCTAACAATGACACTGTGTCAAAAGTTAGGGCTGTCTGTGACGCCAGGGCGCAGCAAGGCGGTTACGGCCGATTTACGACACAGGCGGATCCGAGGTATATCAATTGTATTAATGAGGAGTGGGCGAAATATCCTGCCGCGAAAGCTACTAACTTGCAGTTTGAAGCGCCTTCAACTGAGCCGTATTATCACACTTTCGTCTCGCCGATATGGTCAGCTGATTACGCGGGGTGGTCTTTGCTAGTGACGATATTTATTGCCATGATTATCGTAATGAAGTTGGTTGTTCTGGGGATGTTAAAGTTGATGCTTAGGCGACGAAATAAGCTTTTTTAGCTTGACAGGGGTGATATAGAGATAGTAATCTATATAGGTATATCATTAATAGGAGGTATATAACCAAATGGCTTATAAACATACCAACTCAAAGGGCATCACATATTACTTGCACAAGACTGACGTAACTTTGCGCGGCGGCAAGACTCAAACTATTTACTTCTTTGCTAAGGTTGAGAAGAATGAAAAGGGTACACCATGTGATCTACCAGAAGATCGTATTGTGAAAGAAAACCCACGCAACGGCTTTTTGACAATTTCTAAGAAAAAATAGTCCTTTGCTTGCACCATAAGCGTGTTTGGTGATATAGTAGAACCAAACAAACAGGTGCCACAACTCCTCTGTAAAAAGCAGGGGAGTTTTTTGTTGGGATTGATTATTTTTAATTATTATGGTATAATACAACTATGGAAAAGATTCCGACGTTGCCGGTATATGACACTACGCCCGAAGGTGAGGCTGATCGACGTGTTGATCAAGGCTGCGGCGCGTATTATGATTACGGATATGGTGTTGATGGCGATCGACCTGAGCGTAGTGGTGGTTTATCGAGTAGCGGAAAGCGGCCTAATAGGAGAGATTTGTGGCGCAGAAGTCGATATAGGCCTTATGGAGAGCCGTCTGAATCTGATTTGATGTATCCTGAGCCGAAAAAAGAGCCGCTAAGTGACGAGCAGAGGGAGATAAATAGGCGAGGATTAGCTTTGGCGCGTAAGGCTCTGGAGCGTGCGAGGAAGAATCGGGAGAATGGAAATTCTTCAGCCGAAAGCTCAAGCCGTCAAACGCCGGAAGATATGATTAAGTCTGCTGAGGCTTCTTGGGGTGAGCGTCAGGGAGAATTGTTTTAGCGTGTGTAAGTAATCTAAAAAGAAAAAGCCCCCTTCTGAATGAAGAGGGATTTTTCTTGGTGGCGGGGGTAGGATTTGAACCTACGACCTTTTGGTTATGAGCCAAACGAGCTACCAGGCTGCTCTACCCCGCGATACATAATTATGATATCAGCTTAACGTGATAATTGCAATACCTTAGTGTTTATGACTATTGCCACCAAATAGAAAGTTCATCCATTGCTGGAAGTTGCTGTCAGTCCGTTTCGTGTTTGATGTGAATTTTTGTGTAGGCGTGGCGCTTTCGAAAGATTGGGTGATGAGCTGTTTTTCGCCAGGTAGACCTTTTCCCGTGCGCTGTCTAATAGTCAATTCTTGATATTCTTCGCTTTGATAATATTTCGATTCGTATTCCAGGAGAGCGACTTGCAATTTTTCTATTTCCACTTGCTGGCGTTTGTTGTCAATAGAGCGTTGTAATTCGTAATTTTTTTGCATTGATTCAATGGAGCCCCAAGCCCAACTCATAGCAATTAAAATCGCAGCAGCAATAACGACATTATTTAGGGTCAAATAGTCGTGCTGTATTCTGTAAATTAATCGTTTGAGTTTTAATTTGTTCATTTTGCAAATTTAATATCTACTACATAATATTGTAGCAGGAATGGTAAAAATATTCATCTTATGATTATCAAGTTCAGACTGTGGTGGGGGCGGCTGGGATCGAACCAGCGACCAATCGGTTATGAGCCGACTGCTCTAACCCCTGAGCTACGCCCCCGTGAGACTTATTATAGCGCATCAGAGGTAATTATAGAAGTTTTCCAGCGGCAATTCGCACGGCTTCTGACCAGGAAGTAAAACAATGCGGAGTGGACGCTAGTTCTTCGCTGGTAATTTTATGTCGAACGGCCAGGGCTAGCTCGGCTGCCATATCGCTAGCGTGCGGTCCGACAATTGTCCCACCGATAATAACTCGCTTCTTGCCAACGATCAATTTCACAAAACCTATTCGCTGGTCGGTAATGTTGCTGCGTACAATAGTGGTGAGCGGAACAATTGCTATTTTTGCGCTTATTCCTTTCACCTTACAGTCGTATTCATTCATTCCAATTTGAGCTATTTCTGGCTGAGTAAATGCAACTTGTAGGCGTGGGGAATCATTGAATTTAATCTTATTGTTATGTAGCAAATTATGAGCTGCAATACGACTTTGCGCTAAAGCTGTGTGAGTTTGGATATTGGCGTCAGTTACATTTCCTGCGGCAAAAATATGCCGAGCGGAAGTTTGTAGGGAAGAATTGACCAAAATGCCATTTTCGGTATATTTTACGCCGGCGTTTTCTAAGCCTAAATCCATTGCAGGCAATTGTTGGTTGGCAATTAGAATCTCATCAACGCGTACGGATTTTTCTATTCGCCCCTGCAGAAAAGTGACGCGCTTTTGTATAGACGATTTTTGTATAGCGATAATCTTAGTGCGAGCTAAGATTGAAATATTGCGATTTTTTGCGTCATTCGTAACCAAAGCGCTGACTTCTGGGTCAAATGTCGATAATATTCTGGACGATTTCTCTGCCATGTAAACTTTTGTTCCCAGGGTGGAGAAGATATGTGCCAATTCTAGTGCCGTAGCTCCCGCGCCAACAATGAACATGGTTTTTGGTGGGCGCTTCAAGCTAAAAATAGTTTTTGGAGTGTGATAAGAAACGGCACTTAATCCAGGTATTTCTGGAATTTGCCAATCAGATCCAGTTGCAATGAGAAATTTGCGAGCGGACAAATATCTGCGATTGACGGCTATTTCATTCGGACTCAAGAAATGTGCATTGCCAGCAAAAACACTAATGCCTTGCTTTTCGTAATAATAGCGATTGCCGCCAGCTCCAGTTCTCTTTACGACTTTGTCTTTCCAGGAGAGTAGAGAAGGGTAATTATACCCAACCGAGTTAGTGCGCAACCCAAACTTAGCGGCATCTTTGGCTGTTTGATAAACATTAAGAGCGTGAGTTAAGAATCCAGTTGGTACATCTCCCCAGTTTGGTGATTCCCCGCCGAATGTTGATTTTTCTACAACAGCAACTTTTTTTCCGGCACTTGCTAATATGCTGGCTGCGGGTGAGCCACCAGCGCCGCTACCAATTACGATATAGTCATAGTCAAAAGTCGGTTTTTGCGACATTAAATCTCCTAAATTATAGTTTTATAATTTTTATATAAATA